>NZ_JBMPPF010000003.1:0-300280 GCF_049339385.1 Undibacterium sp. SXout7W
GTGCGCTTTTATCAAGTGCCCACATTTATTGACTGTTAATTGTTAAAGAACCGTATTCTTTTCTGCTTTTGCTTCGAAGCGTTGTGTTCGTCAGCAGCAGAGAAGCGAGATTATGCAGGATCTAACCAGGCATGTCAACCCTGTATTGATGCATTGAAGTAATGATCGCTTTATGTCACTCTGCAAGTCATCGATCAATCTTATTTTTTAATTACTTCATATGGCCTTTTCATTAGATAAGCTGTTGGTTATTGGCATCTCGTCACGGGCACTGTTTAATTTGGAAGCAGAAGAAGCGATATATCAAAAGCAAGGACTAGAAGCATATCGCCAGCATCAACTCGCTAACGAAAATGCCATACTGAAACCCGGTGCCGGGTTCAGTCTCGTAAAAGCTCTGTTAAAACTGAACTCACTAGCGACAGACCAGCGAATCACAGAAGTCGTCGTGATGTCCAGAAACTCCTCGGAAACATCGTTAAGAATTTTCAATTCCATAGAACACTACCAACTTGATATCACGCGAGCAGCACTCTCTGGAGGAGCATCACTAGCCCCATATTTAAAAGCATTCAATGTCAGCCTGTTTTTATCGTTACATGAAGATGATGTTCAAGCAGCAACCGATTCGGGAGTTGCATCTGCTTTACTTTACAAAATGCCTGAGAATGCTGTTGATCTGGAGCAAATACGTATTGCGTTCGATGGGGATGCAGTTATTTTTTCAGACGAATCAGAACGCATCTACCAGGAACAAGGTGTTGAAGCTTTCGAGCAACATGAGCGGCAAAATGCGAAAAGGCCACTGCCAGAAGGACCTTTTGCGCCTCTCTTGATGGCTTTGTCTTATTTGCAAAATAATTTCAAAACCGCAGATGGTACTGCCTTCCCATTACGTACCGCACTAGTAACCGCCCGCTCCTCCCCCGCGCACGAGCGTGTCATTCGCACTCTCAGGGCATGGAATATTACGATTGATGAAACGTTTTTTATGGGTGGAGTGAATAAATCCGCAATTCTGGAAGCATTCAAACCCCACATGTTTTTTGATGATCAACATGGCCATTGCAGCCATGCCAGCATGGTTGTGCCAACTGGCAGGGTTTTGAGCAAACAACCCATCGCATAACCCATAAAAAAATCCCGCTACCTTTCAGTAACGGGATTGGATTTCAATGTCCGTATAACGGGAGAAACTCAATTATCGTTGAGCGACCGCGTCAACAACACATAAGGCCGTCATATTCACGATGCGTCGTACCGTCGCCGATGGCGTCAGAATGTGAACTGGTTTTGCACAACCCAGCAAAATAGGTCCGATCGCAACATTGTTACCGGCTGTCGTTTTCAATAAATTGTAGGCAATATTTGCTGCATCAATATTTGGCATCACCAGCAGATTAGCATCGCCTTTCAAATTTGAACCCGGCATCATTTTCTTACGATAATCAGCATCGAGCGCTGTATCACCATGCATTTCGCCATCAATCTCAAGATCCGGCGCATCGCGCTGAATAATTGCCAGGGCAGCACGCATTTTTTGGGCAGATTCGCTGTTACTAGAACCGAAATTAGAATGAGATAACAAAGCTGCTTTTGGCATCAGGCCAAAACGACGCATTTCTTCTGCTGCCAAAATGGTAATTTCGGCAATCTGTTCCGCTGTCGGATTTTCATTCACATGCGTATCAACCAACACTAATTGGCGGTCCGGCAGAACGAGGCCATTCATGGCAGCATAAACGTTGACACCATCGCGCTTGCCTAATACCTGATTAATGTAATTCAGATGTAAACCAGTTGTACCGAAAGTACCGCAGATCATGCCGTCCGCATCACCTTTGTGGATCATCATGGAACCAATCAATGAATGACGGCGACGCATTTCCAGCTTGGCATATTGTTCCGTAACGCCTTTGCGGCATGTCATCTGGTAATACGTCTGCCAATATTCTCTATAACGTGGATCGAATTCCGGATTGATTACTTTGAAATCGACGCCTGCTTTCATGCGCAGACCAAATTTTTCAATACGCTGTTCCAGGATGTGCGGGCGGCCAACAAGGATCGGTGACGCCAGTTTTTCGTCTACAACGACTTGTACTGCCCGCAATACGCGCTCTTCTTCGCCTTCCGCAAATACGATGCGCTTGCGCTCCGCAGGTGCTTTTTTCGCAATCTGGAACAATGGCTTCATGAATGTGCCACTATGGTAGACAAATTGCTGCAATTTTTCGATATAAGCCTGCATGTCCTTGATCGGACGCGCGGCGACGCCACATTCCTCTGCCGCTTTCGCAACAGCAGGTGCAATTTTGATCATCAAGCGTGGATCAAACGGTTTCGGAATCAGGTATTCAGGGCCAAATGACAAATTACTGATGCCATAGGCGGAAGCCACGATGTCTGATTGCTCTGCTTGCGCCAGCTCCGCAATGGCATATACGACCGCAATTTCCATTTCCCGCGTAATGGTAGTGGCGCCACAGTCGAGTGCGCCACGGAAAATATACGGGAAACATAATACATTGTTAACCTGATTCGGGAAATCTGAACGTCCGGTCGCCATGATGGCGTCATCCCGTACCGCTTTCACTTCTTCTGGCAAAATTTCCGGTGTTGGATTCGCTAATGCCAGAATCAATGGATTCGGGGCCATCAACTTGACCATATCTTGCTTTAATACACCGGCAGCAGAAAGCCCAAGGAAAATATCCGCATCCGGCATCACGTCGCGCAAGCTGCGGGCCGATGTTTCCTGAGCAAAACGCTCTTTATCCGGATCCATTAATTCGGCACGGCCTTTATAAACGACACCAGCCAGATCAGTCACAAAAATATTTTCGATCGGGAAACCAAGATCAACGATCAGATCAAGGCATGCAAGCGCCGCAGCACCGGCACCGGATACGACAAGTTTGCATTCTTTTTTATCTTTGCCAACGACTTTCAGACCGTTGATGATTGCTGCACCGACAATAATAGCCGTTCCATGCTGATCGTCATGGAAAACGGGGATTTTCATTCGATCGCGCAATTTGCGTTCAATGTAAAAACATTCTGGTGCCTTGATGTCTTCAAGATTAATACCACCGAAGGTAGGCTCCAACGACGCAATGATATCTACCAGTTTATCCGGATCTGATTCATTGATTTCGATATCAAACACATCAATCCCGGCAAATTTTTTGAATAAAACGCCTTTACCTTCCATCACAGGCTTGGATGCCAGAGGACCGATATTACCCAGTCCCAGTACTGCTGTGCCATTGGTGATGACACCAACCAGATTACCGCGTGCTGTGTATTTGAAAGCAGCAGTAGGGTCAGCGACGATTTCTTCACAAGGTGCAGCAACGCCAGGGGAATACGCCAGAGCCAGATCGCGCTGATTGGTCAATTGTTTGGTGGGAGTAACGCTGATTTTGCCGGGCGTTGGAAATTCATGATATTCCAACGCGGCCAAGCGCAACTGTTGACGCATTTGCTCTTTTTGATCTGAAGACGAATCCATAGGGTCAGCTCTTTCTTTTTTGCTTACGGAAAACTTACTGTGGTCTGTGATTCTAGCAGAGGCAACACTCTAACTTTATACGTATTTGTACGACTCTTATGCTTTTCATGCATAACCAAATGCAAAATTTTAGAGTAAGGGACTCAATATAGTCATTAACTATCGATTCAGTAAATACAATCAATTTTCATTTTTAATTAAATAAATTTATGATTCAACTCAAGTTGATAGCAATTAATTTTAGTTGATGTTGAATAATCACCCTGAGGAGAAACACATGAGCACCCAAACAAACCCTTCCGTTACGATCCAGAATCTTGAAGCTGCATTTGCCGGGGAATCCATGGCGCATATTAAATACCGGTATTTTGCGAAATTGGCGCGCGAAGCAGGTGCAGAAGATATTGCAAAAGCCTTCGAAGCAACAGCAGATCAAGAAGTAATGCATGCATTTGGTCACCTCGATTTGTTGTATCCCAAAAAACAGATGACGCCACAACGTGCACTGGAAATCGCGATTGACGGTGAAACATATGAATATACCGAGATGTACCCCAAATTCCGCCACTTGGCAGTAGAAGAAGGTAATCACGCCGCAGTTGCTGAATACGACGAACAAATTGCTGAGTCGAAAGAGCATGCGGAAAACTTTAAGCGCACTCTGGAAATGGCAGCCAAACGCTTTGCCGCATTAGCCAAGGTCGAAGAGCGTCACGCGAACCATTACCGTGCTGTATTGGAATCCTCCAAAGTCTGATACTTGCCTGAAACTTTTAAGGCATCGCCGTTCAGCTTAAATTTAGAGCTCAAGTTTGAAGCTTAAGCAAATACACAACAGTAAAAAAATCTAGCGCAATATTCACTATAAAACAGAGGAAATAATGAAAACTTATCAATGTATCGTATGCGGTTTTATTTATGACGAATCCATTGGCTTGCCAGAAGAAGGAATCGCGGCCGGCACACGCTGGGATGATATTCCAGAAGACTGGGAATGCCCTGATTGTGGCGTTGCGAAATCTGATTTTGATATGGTGGAGATCTAAGCATGAAACCTGTTGCCATCATCGGTTCCGGACTCGCCGGCTATACAGTGGCTCGTGAGTTTCGCAAACTGGACAAAACAACGCCACTGCTGATAATCACGGGAGATGATGGCGCATTTTATTCTAAGCCTATGCTCTCGAATGCCTACGCCCAAGGCAAAGCGGCTGACCAACTGATTAACCAGAGTGCAGAGCAAATGGCGGCACAATTAAATGCCAACATCCTGACAACAATGCAGGTAACAGGTATTTACGTGCACAACAAAACCGTACAAACACATGCGGGTGAATTCGAATACGACAAGTTAGTGCTGGCAGTTGGTGCGCAGCCAATACGCCTGCCTCTTACTGGCGATGCTGCCGAACAGGTTGTATCGGTGAATACTCTTGCAGATTATGCAGTATTCCGTGGAAAAATCCGCCAGGCCGGTAACAACGCACATATCACGATCCTTGGCGCCGGATTGATTGGCTGCGAGTTCGCGGATGATCTTGCCAGTGCAGGATATGCGGTAACGTTGATTGATCCGGGTTCTTTGCCACTGGCTAGCCTCGCCCCACATGCAATTTCTCTTGGATTACAGACGGCCTTGCAAGGCAAAGGTGTTACGCTGAAAATGCAGACAACTGCCGCATCTATTGATCACCATGAACAGAAAATACGCATCAGTCTTAGTAGTGGCAAGTACTTTGATACGGACGTAGTGTTATCTGCAGTCGGATTGCGTGCTGACATCAGCCTGGCAAAGGCAGCCGGACTGGCAACGGACAGAGCCATCCTCGTAGATCAATTTGGACTCAGCAGTGACAATCATATTTTTGCCGTCGGTGATTGTGCTCAATATACGATGAGTGATGGTAGCTATCAGGCATTGCCTTACGTGGCACCGATCATGACAGCAGCCAGAGCCATCGCACAAAGCTTGACTGGCAATCCAAGTGTCATTGAACTAAAGCCCAGTGCTGTCTTGGTGAAAACGCCCAGTTACCCCATTGCTCTGATACCAGCACCGGTCAATGCACGTTCGCAAGGAACATGGAAAACAGAACAGCAAAGCAGTGTGACGACCAGTCGTTTCTTTGATGAGAACCAAGTCCTGCGTGGATTTGCGCTTGCGCCGCAAGATAACAAGCAAAGAAATGCACTGTTGGCAGCGCTTGGAAAACACGAAAGCGATCTTGAGCTACAACCGCTGACACCATCATTTATCGCTGCAGTTTAATTACAGCGACGGCTGCAGTAACATTTGCAGTCGCGACAACCGGAATGGGCAACAAACACAAAAGCGGCGACGCATTGAGTACAATGCGCACATGCTTTCAGAATTCGACCTCATCCAAAATTATTTTGTAAAACAATTGATCACCGACTCCCGTATAGCAATGGGAATCGGTGATGACTGTGCGTTATTGCAACCGACACCCGGCATGCAATTGGCAATCTCCAGCGACATGCTGGTGTCAGGGCGACATTTTTTTGCTGATGCTGATCCGCACATGCTGGGACACAAATGTCTCGCTGTGAACTTATCCGATCTCGCCGCCATGGGTGCGCAGCCATTAGCATTCACTCTGGCGCTATCATTACCGGAAGCTAATCCGAAATGGCTCAGTGGTTTTTCACGCGGGATGTTTCAACTGGCACAGCAGCATGGCTGCTACCTGATCGGCGGCGATACGACCAAAGGCCCGCTCAACATCTGTATTACCATTTTCGGAGAAATACCACCTGGTCAAGCCTTACGGCGAGACGCGGCACAAGTGGGTGACGACATCTGGATTTCAGGTGATCTTGGTGATGCCCGTTTGGCGCTTGCTGGCTACTGGAACGACATCAAACTTGAACAGGCTGATCATCAACAGGCGGCATTGCGCATGCACATGCCAACGCCACGCAACGCTCTGGGCGTCGCTCTGCGCGGCATTGCGCATGCAGCGTTGGATATCTCTGATGGACTGGCAGGAGACCTTGGCCATATTCTGGAACGCTCTGACGTCGGCGCGATCATGGAAATCGATCTCCTGCCTGCTGGTTTGATATTGCAACGACAATCCAGAGAATTACGCCGCCAGTTCACCCTGACCGGCGGCGATGACTATGAATTATGCTTCACTGCACCAGAGGAGAAGCGAGATGCCGTGATGGCTGCTGGTGCTCACACCAGCACACCGGTCAGCCGCGTAGGCAAAATTGTCGAGGGCAAGGGATTAACAGTACTCGATCAGCACATGCAGCCATTGCAGATGGACATACAAACTTTCGACCATTTCAAAACGCCATGACGACACTAGAATCCGGACAATCAGCACTGATTCAGAAACCAACCTGGCGTTTTATGATCCAGCATCCTGCACATCTGCTTGCACAGGGATTTGGCAGCGGCTTGTCACCCGTCATGCCTGGTACCAGCGGTACTTTATTTGGTTGGGTGAGTTTCATTTACCTGTCCAGAGCATTTCCGACGTTCATGACCGCTCATCATTGGACACTTCTGCTATTGATCAGTTTTCTGGTTGGCATATGGGCGTGTGCAGTCACCGGCAAACATATGGGCGTCGCGGATCATGGCAGCATGGTATGGGATGAGATCGTCGCATTCTGGCTGGTTCTGCTCCTACTGACGCCGGCTGATTTCAGGACACAATGCTGGGCATTTATCTGGTTTCGTTTTTTTGATATGGTCAAACCGCCCCCTATTGGTTACTTCGATCGCCGCTTTAAAGGCGGCTTCGGTGTGATGTGGGATGACATCGTGGCAGCCTTTTTTACCTTATTGGTCTTCGCTTTATGGAAAGTCATCTGATGGCCGGATGTAAATCGGCGTAAAAGCGCTTTCCTTTTACTTCACTTCGATGCAAACATGGTGGTAAAGTAATCCTGCACAGGTTCATGTTCGAAACACCAGACAGGAGACATACCATGAAAAATATCATTGAACTCTCAACTCAAGTCGGCGAAGAACTCAAAGCAAAGAAATTACTGCTTTCCGTCGCAGAATCGTGCACAGGAGGCGGCGTGTCTCAGGCCATCACTGAAATCGCCGGTTCTTCTGAATGGTTTGACTGTGGCTTCGTCACCTATTCCAACTCCTCAAAAACCGAGTTACTTGATATATCCGCGTCGCTGATTGCACAACATGGCGCAGTCAGTGAAGAGATTGCAGCTGCCATGGCGCAGGGAGCTATCGCTAACTCCGAAGCACATGTCTCATTGTCTACCACTGGTATCGCCGGTCCGACCGGAGCTGTTCCCGGCAAGCCGGTAGGCACTATCTGCTTTGGTTGGGTTGTTGGCGGAGTCACGCATACCGAACGTCTGGTATTCAGTGGCGACCGACATGCGGTCCGC
The DNA here is from genome assembly GCF_049339385.1 of Undibacterium sp. SXout7W. Lineage (NCBI taxonomy): Bacteria > Pseudomonadati > Pseudomonadota > Betaproteobacteria > Burkholderiales > Oxalobacteraceae > Undibacterium > Undibacterium sp. SXout7W. Next base: position 7,910 of record NZ_JBMPPF010000003.1, read on the forward strand.
GAACAAACAGTCGCTCATGCGCTGGATAAACTACTGCGCTATCTCAAGGAACTCTGAATTGTCTGATTCGTCTCATAGGTTATCCGCATTATTAGTTGATGATGATGCGGAGATCAGAATACTGCTTGTCTCCTATCTGGAAAAATTTGGCATACAGTGCGTGGCAGTAGAAGATGGTCATGTCATGCGCAGGGAATTATCTCAAAACAGCTTCGATGTCATCCTGCTCGACCTGATGCTGCCGGGAGAAAATGGGATGAGCTTATTACGACAGCTACGGGCAGAACATAAAACACCTGTCATCATGCTGACAGCACGAGACGAATTCGCCGATAAGATACTCGGCCTTGAACTCGGTGCCGATGACTACATCATCAAACCCTTTGACACCAGAGAGCTGGTGGCACGCATACAAAGTGTCCTGCGTCGTAGTGCACATTCCACTGCAAATAAGACCAACACACTGACTGCGTTCAACACTACTCGCCAAAATGAGATTCGCTTTCAACGCTGGAAACTGCATTGTCTGACGCGTCAGCTTACCAGCCCGGCAAATATGGTGATTCCACTGTCCAATGCCGAGTTTCGATTGCTGAAGGCATTTCTCGATCACCCGGGCAGGGTACTGAGCCGTGACCAGTTACTCGATTTTGCCAGAGGAAAAAGTTCTGATGCATTTGATCGCAGTATTGATCTTCTGGTGTCACGTTTGCGTCAAAAACTTGAAGACGATCCTCGTCAGCCCCACCTGCTGAAAACGATTCGCGGGGAAGGCTACATGCTCAACACCAACGTGATATGAAACGTCTGTTTGCCGATACGATCTTCAATCGTTTATTCGGCCTGTCTATGGCTGCGGTATTCATAAGTCATGTCGCCACTTTTATTCTTCTGTTTACTTTCCTTGGTGATCACAGGCCACCACCGCCACCGCAACTACCGCCTGCCATCAACATGCTGCCCGGAGCGCATTCAGCACCAGATATGTTGCATGGCCCTTTCTTAGGTTTTGCCGTTAGTATGCTGTTGCAACTGTTTCTGCTCGGACTCGCTACCTGGATCAGCTCTCGTAATCTGGCACGTCCCATGCAGGAACTGGCGTCAGCCGCACAACACTCAGGTGGGTCCACTGTTGCGCGGCTGACAGAAACAGGCCCGGAAGAAACACGCAAAACAGCACGAATGTTCAATCTGATGCAGGACAGAATACATCAGCAGACAGAAGAAAAAGCGCGCTTTCTGGCTGCAGTTTCACACGATCTGAGAACACCGCTGACGCGCATCAAACTCAGAACCGAGCAATCAGGCTCCCAGGATAGTGAAAAAATTCTGCAAGATGTTGATGAAATGCGCGCGATGCTCGATGCCACCCTGGATTACCTTCGCGGCAGCTCAGAGAGCATGCAGATATTGGATATACAAGCAATGCTCGAAGCCATTATTGACAACATGCAAGAAGAAGGCAAAGCCGTGCAGTTGGCTGGAACTGCGCAACCTTTGTCTGCCATGCCAAATGAGTTAAGGCGTGGTATCAGCAATGTGATTGAAAATGCGGTGTTCTATGGTAAAAGCGCAGAGATAACGCTGATAGATACACCTGCTGGACTGACTATACGCATTCTGGATCAGGGATCGGGAATACCAGAAGCACATCTGGACAGGGTATTTGATCCATTTTTCAGACTCGCAGACTCCAGAAATCGGCACAGTGGTGGCGTTGGACTGGGTCTGAGTATTGCCAGGGAAATCATACGTCAGCATCAAGGAAGTCTGTCGCTGCACAATAACGCCAAAGCAAGCGGCTTAATCGCTCTAATTCATTTGCCACGTGCAGCCAGCCTGCCATGTGATGCAAATGCACAGACGTAACAATATATCCATATTGATACAAAGAGGACACAAGCTGGCAATGTCGCCATAGGACACTGTCAGACGATGCAATCACGGCAACTACATCCGGTGCATGCGCCATGGATTCTTGCCATTTCATCGCACCGCCTACTTTGAATGGAGAACATCATGAGCACCATCGGAAGCATCAGCAATTCTGGATATTCCAATTATTCCAGCACAATACAAAAGCAACGTCCCGACCCGGCCGCCATGGCGGATAGTGTATTTTCAAAACTGGATACCAAGGGTCAGGGCTATCTGGAGGTTTCTGATCTCGAATCAGCCTTCAGCAAAATCAGCAGCAACACAAATAGTACGACTAGTACGACTAGTACGAATAATACAAGCAGCACCAGTAGCAAGAGCAATAGCAGTGCTACCAGCAACACCACTGACAGCAGCACCGTCAGCAATTTATTTAAAACACTCGACAGCAACAGTGATGGCAAAGTCACTAAAGACGAATTTAGCTCCGGTCTGAAAAAACTCAGTGATGCGCTTGAATCTCAATTCAATGCTCGCCGCACCAGCAGCAACGGCGGCGGTCAAATGCCTCCACCGCCGGATGGTGCTACTGGCACTGGTGGTGCCGGTGGTGCCGGTGACGCTGGTTTAAGTCAATCACAACTCAGTGATCTGGCCACCAAGGTGAGCAACACAGACAGTGCTGCCGGTAGCAGTTTATCGACAGTTGCTAAGAATTTTGACGCAGCAGATACCAATCAGGATGGCAAGGTATCACTCAAAGAAACACTTGCCTATCTGGAAAAAGTCGCCTCTACGTCTGGAACCAGCACACAGAGTACGAGCAGCAACGATACAAGCAGCAGTACGGCAGTTGCCTCTACAGGCAGTACAAGCAACACAAGTAGTTCCGGCACCAGCAGCAGCTCGTCGACAAGCACGTCAAGTAACGCATCCTCGTCGGACTCATCCAGTAGCTCAACAACGACCGACGCAGCCATGTTCAAAAAGGTCATGCAGCTGCTGCATGCGTATAGCGATCCATTCCAGAATACTCAGAGCAATACAACAAACATTTCTGTCAGCGCATAACTCACATCACTATATAGCGGCAAAAAATGCAGAAAGCAGTGTGGGTATCCGCTCACCTGCTCTGCGTCAGCAATTGATTAATCAGCACCGATTCAATTTTGTCGGTGTTCATTTTTTTATTCAGCTCAACTTTAATCGCTTCCCTGACCTTATCAAATCCCTCTTCAGAATGAAGGTCATCAGGATCAATATTCGCGGCTTCAATCTTAAATAAATCTGTTAATAATTTTTTATTATCCTGCAACCAGTCACGATCATTCGGTGCTACCTGAATGGTGACCTGGATACGAATCACCTGATCATTAATATTCGCCACGGTCTGAGGCAGCACAATATAACTGGCAACAGCATCATTATTGCTACGCACATAAAAAATAGCGAGAAACACGGCAATAAAGCCAATCAACGCAATGATGGCGGCATACCGTCCAAAATGATCATTTTTTTCTTTGGCGACTGAGGCTGTTTTCTTTTTTTCCGGCCATTTGAAATCGTCAATACCGGGACCAGGTGTTGCTGCGAGCACAGAAGGTTTATTCGCGGCATCTTGTATCGCGGCAGCCCCGGGGGGGGCGGTCGCAGAGGACTGCTCTTCTGCTGGCGTTACCGGAGCATCAAATAAGCTGGCAAAATCAAACTCCGCGTGACCAACAGGACTATCGACTGCTTCAAAATCTAACTTTTCAGTTAACAAGCCAGGCTTGCTCTTTTCTGAGGACATAGGCGGAATCCAGGAAAATATGGCGAGTTGGCATTGTAGCTTGGTTTTATTTCCAAGAAGAAATATTTATAAGCTATACAGAATACCCGTGCAACATCATGCATCTTCCACCAATAGTAGTACATTACTAATTTTTTAACATGGTATGTTGAATAACATGACTATGATGACAATAAAAATACGGATGGACTTCTTCAGATTCTCATTTCGTTACAAACTAAGAATACTCTGGCAAGCAATGTTTCGCTATCATTCGCCATCCGCGCAGAATTGAGTCTTTTTGTCATGAATCCCACTCCCCCAAGTAGCAAAAGAAATATACCTATAGACAATATCAAGGCCGTTTTGATATTTATGGTGGTGTTTGGTCATTTGATTGAATTACATATAGGCAATGATCATTTCCTGCGCTCCATCTGGATAGCGATTTATGCATTCCACATGCCTATGTTTGCGCTTGTATCTGGGATGTTTTCCAAAGCGTCACTGGATGAACGCCAGATTGGTCAACTGGTCAAAAATATTGTTGCGCCCTTAATTGCCTTTGAAGTCTTATATGAAGTGGTGGAATGTTTGCTGCATGGCGAACTCAGTATTTACAGCGGGCTGATAGCTCCCTACTGGATGCTTTGGTATTTGCTGAGTTTATTGAGTTGGCGCTTGCTTTTGCCGTTGTTTGCGCGCTTGCAATTTCCAGTCGTGCTTTCCTTGATTCTGGCTTTAGTGACCACGTATTCTGAACACATTGGCTATACGCTGAGTCTGTCCCGTACATTCATGTTTTTTCCCTTTTTTCTGTTAGGTTGGAAATTTGGCTCGGGCTTATTTTTATCAGAAAAAAAATCCTGGCTGCTGATCAATCCAGGCATTGTCGGAGTCGCAATCGTTGCGTCCTTTTTACTGAAAAGTGATTTCGACTATCGTTGGTTATATGGCAGCTTTTCTCTGCATCGACTGCAAATGGCAAATCTGACGGGTACGGCCTACCAGCTGCTGCAATACGGTCTATCCACCGTCATAGGTCTTGCAGTCCTGAATTTACTGGCAAGACGTGACTGGGGCCTGGCAAGAATAGGTCAACGTTCTATTTATGTATTTTTATGGCATGGCGCTGCCTTGATTGCCATGGAGGAATTTGGATTGCTGAACAGTATTTTTCAGATGGAAGATACTGCAGCGCTGTTACTATCGTTGACATCGAGCGCCGTCATTGTATGGCTCTGCTCACACCCACGCTGTGAATCGCTGACACAGAAAATCATACTGCGGCCACTGACTTGGTTCATCCTTCGTTACCCTGATAATCCCGAAGAGCAACAGTCTCCGGTGCTGGCAGAAAAAGTGGCCCAGCAAAAAAACTGAGCTGATCTTCTCAAGTAATGTCTGACCATATTGGATCTGATATTACTTGTACTTGGTAACCATCGGATTTATTTGATCTGGATATTTTCCGCATCAAATTGTTTGGGATTTTTCCCGGTAATGCCATTGTAAAAAGCTTTGATTTCTTCCATGTCAGCGTTGATATCTCCGGTTGGTGTAAACATCTTCCCTATGCCAGCCAGCTTTTTCTTGAAATCCAGATACCCCAATGCAATCGGCACTCCGCTGCCTTCAGCAATATAGTAGAAACCTGTTTTCCAATGAGTCACCTTGCCGCGGGTGCCTTCAGGCGGCACGATCACAGTCAGTCGTTCGCTACGATGAAACGCATCGACAGTGCTTTGAACCAGATTGCCTGCTTTACTGCGATCGACAGGAATACCGCCAAGCCAACGCATCACGAGACCAAACACGGGTGGGAACAAACTAGCCTTCCCCATCCAATAAACACGCAAACGCATGGCAAAACACACCATTAACGTGACGGGAAAATCCCAGTTGCTGGTGTGCGGCGCCGCAATCAGGACATATTTCTGCACAGCGGGAGCCTGGCCCTCAATCCGCCACCCCATCAGCCGCAGCACCAGCACAGACAGCCAGCGCATCAGGGTATTAATCAAAGGAGTTTCAAAAATAGTTAAATGCATGCTGTAAGTCTTTGATAGCAAAAGAGAAATTCGCCTTCTCTCAAAGCAAACGGCATTATAGAGAGGTATATGCGCCAAAGGAAATAAATCTTCAGCGTCAAAGACACTTATTCACCTGTTGATGGAGTCAGGTCATCAGCACAGCCTGTATTTCCAGTCAATCAGGAGTGCAGCATCAAGGTAAGGAATGCGGAACTAGCAAGGCCAGTTGCTCTGGCGTCAGATAACACCATTCGCCCTCTTCCAGCTCAAGCGAATCCAGCGTTAGCTGACCAATCGCCGTGCGGCGCAAGAAGGAGCAATGGTTACCGGCAGCCGCCAGCATACGTTTAACCTGATGATATTTACCTTGTTCCAGTATGATTTCTATTGAGTTGGTATCAAGTTGGCGACATAACAGGGCTGCCAGCGGTGCTGGCTCATCGTGCAGTTGTACACCTGCCAGCAACGCATTCACCAGTTCTGCTGTGACTGGATCAGCTGTCGTGGCAACATAGACCTTGGGAATATGTCGCTTCGGCGAGGATTGAGAATGAATGAAAGGGCCATCATCTGACATCAGCAACATACCCGTCGTATCATGATCGAGACGTCCGACAGGTTGCACATCCCGCCAACTGAACTGTTCAGGCAACAGGGTCAGAACACCAGGATGATGACTAGGTTTGCGTGAACATTCAAAATTGGCTGGCTTATTCAAGACAATATAAAGGTGCTCACGATATTCCCATTCTTCATCGAAGATATGGAAACGCAGGCCATCTGTTTCGATGGCTTGTTTGTATTGACGTACAACCTCACCAGCGATACTGACTTCACCATCTTCTATCAGCTCACGACAATATTTGCGGGTACCAAAGCCCTGCGATTGCAGGATACGATCTAGGGATAATTTACTCATAATGCGACTGTATCAGATGATGTGGCCAGAATGCCAGCGAGTGTAACGAAGTGAACCAAAGAATTGTCAAAGCACAGATTGGCTTCAGTGTTCAGCTTTGCTTCGAATGAGTGACTTTGGGTGAGCATGGCAGAGTGATTTTAAAGGTGGTACCTTGACCAAATTCACTCTCGACGATGATATTCCCGCCCAAAACGCCGGTGACCAGATTGTAGACAATATTCAGACCTAAACCGCTTCCGCCTTGTCCAAGACGTGTAGTGAAGAAGGGATCAAAGACACGTCCCAGATTATCAGACGGAATACCTTTGCCATTATCTTTAATGACCAGCTCGACCATATCATCATTCAGTAACCGCGCCTGAATGGTCACCAGTCCTCTGACATCGCCATCGAAAGCGTGGATAAACGCGTTATTGATTAAGTTTGTCAGTACCTGACCCAATGAGCCTGGATAACTGTCCATGCGGATTTTAGGCGGTATACTACAATTGACTTCGTGGCGGGTTTTTCTGATCATCGGCCCCAGTGTGACTACAACTTCTGTCAGCATTTCATCGAGATCAAACACGCGGCGATTCGCACTGGTACGATCAACAGCCACTTGTTTAAAGCTGATCACCAATTCAGATGCTTTGCTCAGATTGCGCATCAGAATATCTGTCCCCATTTTTGCACTCGTCAGATATTCTTCCAGTGTTGAGCGACGTAAGCCCTGAGCAAATGTTTTCATTAACTCATCTGTGTGCTGCTGCAACGTACTGGCAATTGTCACACTGTTACCAATCGGCGTATTAAGTTCATGTGCAATACCTGCGACCAGAGAACCAAGCGCTGCCATTTTTTCTGTTCTCAGCAATTCTCTTTGCGCACGCTGCAAATTCTCAAGCACCACCGTCAACTCGCTATTCGCTACTTCCAATGCCTTGGTGCGCTCCGAAACGCGCCTTTCCAGCGTGGTATTCATATTACGAATATCCTGCTCATTCTGACGTTTTTCGGTGATATCTTCCTGTACCAAAATCAGCATAGGCTCATCACCGAATTTGACCGTGCGACCAGAAATCTGGCACAGCAACAACTTTTCTTCAAAACCGCAGCGTAGCCAAGCTTCGTAATCGTGGATTTCACCGTCACGCTCAATGATACGCAACACTTCAGCCAGATCATCCGGATTACGCCAAAGATCATTCTGTGCCTCGACGCTTCCCAAAATTGCATCATGCGACCACGCAAACTGCCGCACCCAGGCATCATTCACATCGATCATGACAAAACGCTGGGATTTACGCATAACGGCCATCGCCACTGGTGAGGCCTGAAAAATAGCGATAAATTTTTCTTCCGTCAGTCGCAATGCCTGCTCAGCACGCAAACGATCATTTAATTCTTGCTGCAAGGTAACGTTGTGCAGTTCCCGCTCCGTGATCAGATGACCCAGATTCAGGCGCATACGATCCAGCCCCTGAGCAAGAATACCAATTTCGTCCTCTCGCTTCCATTCCAGTGCCTGATCCAGCTTGCCTCTGGCGAGCTGTGCGGTGGCCACTTGCAGCTCGTGCAGCGGTTGAACAATACGCTGCTCAAACAAGCGCCAGATAAAGATAAAAGAAATAATCACCTGCACGGCTAATGCCGCAACCAGCTTCAGGAAATCGTCCCACAAGGCATGCTCGACATACTCACTCGTCAATTCAATAATGACTTTGCCGATCACCTGATTATTCAGATAGATATTGCGTTCTTCATGAAAAATCTTGGCGCCAGGCGTACGGACTTTTTCATTATGCACAAAGACGTTCTTAGCCTCATCCAGCACCACAACGCTGGTCACTTCTGGTGCACGCATTACCGCCTGCACAAATTGATTTGCCACATCCTTGTCAACATTCCACAACGTGATGCTCATGGCACGAGATAACATGTCGGCATATTGCGACATCGGGTCGCGAACCCGCAACTGCAATTCGCGCTCATAACGGTCATTGATTAAGAAACGACCAAACAATATTGCAGGCAAAATAATTCCAAGCGCCACGCCTAAAACAAGAATTTGCCTTAAAGATAACTTGCGCAATATTGTCCCTGTGTAAAAGTACGATCGACTTATTTAACCTGTTGCTGACGCCATAACTGCATATTGGTGGCAATCAGTTTTCCCATAACATTCTGTTTTTCTAATTTATAAATTGCCTTGGCAATCCGGCCGCGCATGTCAGGCGTATTGCATGGTGATTTATGTGACATCGTCAGATGCAAACCTTCATTGGTGATCGCCGAGCTGATGGCTCTGATACCACCGATATTTAGTTTGGCTGCATAAGCCAACGCCGGATCTTCTTCGTAAATGACATAATCTGCTCTCGACATCGAAAGCATTTTTAATGCCTGCTCCAGGCTAGGCACCATCGATATCTTGAGCGACTCTTTGGCATAACGGTCAAACTGCTCACCAAAACTGTTGTTGATCACCGTAATACCCTGACGCCCGACCAGATCCGACCATTTCTTATACGGAAAGTGATAGGTCTCTTTGGTCAGAATTACCGTCCGGGTTTCCCTAAATGCAGGATAAAAATAATCCATGTAATCAAGTCTTGGTAAGGTAAAAAATGCACCTGCCAATAAATCGACATGCCCTAATTTAGCTTCTTCCTGAACACGGCCCCACGGGCCAAGATACTTAATTTCAATCGTCACGCCCAGCTCTTTCGCCAGCAACTGCATCAGATCAGCATTTGCGCCGATCAGATGATTTTCATCTTTGGGATCGCGCCACAGATAAGGAGGATATTCAGGATTCCCGGTTGCACTGAGATTTTTACAGGCCTCATTAGCAGAAACCTGCGAACTGAGCACGCAGGTAAATACGAGAAATATTGCGCACACCCAGCGCAATATCGTCGATGTTGCGAGACTACCGTATGTACTCATGAGCAACCTTTTATCCCTGCAACACGTTTAGACGAACTAGTCTAACTGCTGCTACAACACTTGGCAAGAAATCGGAAGAGAAATGAAAACGATTGCAGCACCCACAAAGTCATCCTGTCACAATGCCATTGCGGGTTAGTGTATCGCTATCCAGAGCAGACCGGTCACGTAAGCAAATCAGCGTCTGACGATAGTATTTCCATTGTTTTTTACCAGATCACCAGAGATTAAACCTGGCTCATGATCAAACTGAAATGAGTTTTTACTGCCGTTGTCATATTGCACGGTCACAGTCCAGACTTTACTGGATTTCACTCTTTGTTCGATTTTATGCCCGGCAAACGCACCGCCAGCTGCTCCAGCAATCGTGGCCAGGTCACGCCCGGTGCCCCCACCGACTTGATTGCCCAGCAACGCTCCAGCCACACCGCCCGCAATCACGCCCAACGCGCTGCCATCACCTTCTTTATCGCTCACATCTACAGCGATGACCTTACCGCAGTCTGCACACATTGGCTCCGATTTGCTACTGAGAGGCTTTACAGCAGTCTGAGTGGCGTTTGCTTTTGCGGTAGCGAGTGCATTGTTATATTCCGTTTTGGCGTCGCGCAGACATTGCATGCGGGATGCAGAACTGGTTTCGTCTGCACAGAGTTTTTTATCATCGGCATATCTGGTCGCAGCACGTTTGCTATCTTCTGCATACTGCTGTTTGTTCAACGAACCTTGTGCCCATGCACTGCTGGTGGCAACAAACATCATGCTGATTAAAAATAATTTTTTTTTCATTATCAAACTCCTGAAAAATAGGAAAACGGCAATACAAAAGGCTCCGTCAATACGATTAAGACTCGCACGTGTGAAGAAACGGAGTTGAATAAACTATTTGTCATTCCATCCGACTTATAAGTTGAATGGCGAATTTCGGCAAATATGGGCAAGATCATGCACGATCAGTGACACGATTTTATTCCTCATATCAGATAACGGCTCAAAATGTATTTCGATTACTGGATTTGCAATTTATCACGATTACTATCATGCAACAAAAAAACCCGCCAATCAGGCGGGTTTTATTTAAAAAATAACAGTCATAGCTTGGAACGAATCAACGTACCCAGTTTTTTTATTCCCTCATGAATACGTTCTGGCGAGACCGTGACGAACGACAGGCGCAAGGTATTCGTTTCCGGATTGTTGGCATAAAACGGAGCGCCAGGGACAAACGCGACATTCTGCTGAATGGCTTCCGCTAACAACTGATTGCTATCGATATGTCGCGGCAGAGTCACCCAGATGAACATTCCCCCTTCAGGCCGCGTCCATTCCACTCCCTGAGGAAAATATTGGCTCATCGCATCAAGCATCACCTGACATTGCTTGGCATAGAATGTACGAATCGTCGGGATATGCTGTCCCAGGAATCCATCCTTGATAACTTCATACACCACCATTTGCGTCAATTGTGCGGTATGCAGATCGGCGGCTTGTTTGGCCTGCTCTAATTTACGGATCAGTGTCGCCGGGCCGACAACATATCCAAGTCGGATACCTGGCGTCAGGACTTTAGAAAAAGATCCCATGTAAATCACGCCAGCCGGGTTCATATTCAGCATTTTCGGCAAAGGTTCACCTGTGTAACACAGGTCGCCATAAGGATTGTCCTCGACCAGCGGAATACCCATGCGGGCACAAGTTTCCACCAGCTCAACGCGGCGTTCCATAGGCAATGTACGACCAGTAGGATTCTGGAAGTTTGGCAATGCATACATCAGGCGAGCCCCCTCACCTTTCGCTGCAACCGAAGCCGGGATCAAACCATGCTCATCGGTATCGACGGATTCAAACTTTGGCTGATAAACGGAAAATGCCTGCAACGCACCAAGATAGCTGGGAGTTTCGACCAATACTTTGCTGCCCTCATCAACAAGCACTTTGCCCAACAAATCCAGCCCTTGTTGCGATCCGGAAACCATCAGGATTTGTTCCGGCAAAATCTGTGAACCATTGACAGACAGAGAGTCAGCCAGATACTCGCGCAACGGTGCATAGCCATCTGTAGGGCCGTATTGCAATGCTGACTTGCCTTGCTGCGATAACACTTTGTCGAAAGCGGCCTGCATGCGTTCAACAGGGAAAGTTTCTGGAGATGGCAAGCCGCCTGCAAATGAAATCACTTCCGGACGCATGGTCACCTTCAGGATTTCGCGAATGGCCGAACTTTGCAGTTGTTCTGCCCGTTCAGAAAATTTCCATTCAATCGGTGTCGGATTTTCAAGTTTCATGCTGTTCTCACTAGAAGTATGGCGACCTGCTTCATGAAACAGGTCGATATTGGCAAAGTCTGCACCATCCTCAATACAATAATCATTCAATGATGGTGCAAAGGCAGATGAAGACGAACAGATCAGGCGATTTCAGCGATCAGTTCGATTTCTACGCATGCACCCATCGGGATTTGTGCCACGCCAAAAGCGGAACGGGCATGCTTGCCTTTCTCACCAAAAATTTCACCAAACAACTCAGATGCGCCGTTTGTCACCAGATGTTGTTCAGTGTAGTCGCCAGTAGAATTCACCAAACTCATGACTTTAACGATGCGCTGAACGCGATTCAGATCGCCGCCGCAAGCTGCCTGCAATGTGGCAATCAAATCAATCGCTACTGCGCGTGCTGCCAGCTTACCTTCTTCGGTAGTGATATTTTTACCTAACTGTCCAACCCATACTTTGCCGTCTTTTTTGGCAATGTGACCAGACAAAAACACAGTATTGCCAGTCTGGGCATACATGACATACGCCGCTGCAGGTGCAGCAACTGCAGGCAATTCAATATTCAACGCTTGTAATTTTTCGTAAAAAGACATATTTTTTCCAAAGAAAAGTATGCCAGCCCTCACTGACACACAGAAATTAAATGATGATGGCTACGCTGATCATGCATGGTGTAAACACCTGCGCGGCCCCTCTCAGAAAAGCAAGCATATCTGAGTGGCCATACCTGCCAATACTGCTATTGGCCGACGTTGCTGGAATTGCTGGCATTACCCATTAATTCCTCAATAATCGCGTGCTTATAGTTATTCATCGCTTACAGGATGTGAATATCCTGAACAGACACGTATTGTATGCCTGCCCCATCACGATTAACACCCCCAAAATCGAAACGATGTATTGATTTAATTTGGAGGAAATCATCATTTTCTCCATCCTACCGTCGAATATTCATGCGACGGCCAATCGCCACAATACCGATCACAGCAATCGCAAACCCGATGTTCATCCAGCTTAAACCTTCCCCCAAAAGGACTGCCGCGCCTAACAAAGATAAAAATGGTTGCAATAACTGAACCTGCCCCACTCTGGCAATCCCTCCCATTGCCAGTCCCTTGTACCAGAATAAAAATCCGATAAACATCGAAAATACCGAAACATAGGCAAACCCAAACCAGGCCTTCCCTGAGGCCGCCAGGCCGTAATGCAGTGCCAGCCATATTGTCAGTGGCAGCAGAACAGGCATACTGATCACTAATGCCCAGCAAATCACTCGCTGCCCGCCCATGACCTGCGACAGACGCCCGCCCTCCGCATAGCCCATGGACGCTGCAATCACCGCACCAAACAGTGCCAGATCAGCCCATTGAAATTCACCAGCGCCCTGTATCAACGCAAACACCACAACCAGGGCGCTGCCAATAATAGCCATCGTCCAGAAACCCACAGAAGGTCGCTCGTGAAAACGCAGGGCAGCAAATAAGGCCGTCCCCAAAGGTAAGATGCCTAACACGATCGCCCCATGCATCGCCGGCACATGCTGCATAGCCAGCGATGTCAGCAGCGGAAAGCCGATCACGACACCAACCGCGATGATCAGCAGCGCCCGTAATTGCTGGCGATCAGGCCTGACTGCTTTTTGCATATACAACAATGCAGCGGATAATCCGGCGGCGACAACTGCGCGTCCCAATGCCACAAAAACAGGATGCAACTCGGCAACCGCCATGCGTGTGAAGGGTAAAGTCAGGCTGAAAATGGCGACACCCGCCAGCCCCAGCCACATTCCACGTGTTTCCTGATGCGTCGTCATGCTCATCAATTCATCTCCTCTGAATTTTTTATAGACATCAGACCGCCAAAGACAATGCCGAATGAGGCTGAGTCAATGTCAATCCTGTCAATAAGGCAGTACTGTGCTGATCAATGCGTATCAGATCAAGCTGACAATCATTTCGATCATGACCACGAGCCACATCGGCCTCAATAACTAACAAACGTGATTTGGGAACATGCAGATGGTCGCCCGCTCGCAACCAGTAATCGTTCGTATCAGCTTCGACTGTCACCCAAACCAGCCCGGAGCGAATGCAGACACAGATCATCTCCTCAGATGTCACGGCATATACGGCACCTGCGGCAAGATGAAGTTGAGTAATCGGTTCTGTTGTCTGCATAATAGCTCCTGTTGTAGTTGGCATACGCCTGAAAACACTGCCTGCTTACCACTGTCTGCTGACAGTGAGCATCCATTGGCATAAAAAGTATCTTCGTGCTTTTTGATGAGTGTTTGTGCTATCCTAAACGCAAAAACCGGTACAGTACCAGTACACTAAAAACGATAATTTTCTTACTGTTCCGGTCATTTGCCCAATACACACCCGGAGAGCGTTGATGCAGACACCCACTTTTTACATTTCCCGCGACTCAGGTGATTCATTGGTGGAACAGATTTTTCATGCAGTTGCCAACCGCATTGACGACAAACTCCTGCGCACCGGCGCCCGTATGCCATCCATCCGGCAGTTTGCGGATGAACAGAAAGTGTCGCGTTTTACGGTGGTGGAAGCCTACGATAGGCTGGTTGCCAAGGGCTATCTGGAATCACGGCGCGGCGCTGGTTTTTTTGTCCGTGAACGGGCATCAATGCTGCATCAGGCCCCCGTCAGCACACAATTAGTACCCTCCTCGCAACAACTCGATGTCGTCTGGCTAGTACGCAATATGTTCCGCCAGTTACCGCCTCACAAAATGCCCGGTTCCGGCGTTCTGCCGCATGACTGGCTTGATGGCGATCTGGTGGCAAATGGCCTGCGCTCCATCAGCCGATTGAATCAGAATTTATTGTTGCACTACGGCACACCCCAAGGGTTTTTACCTTTGCGACAACAGCTGCAACTAAAACTGGCTGAACTGGAAATTGCCGCGACGCCAGAACAAATTCTGACCAGCTCCGGCGTGACGCAGGCACTTGATCTGGTGGCACGCGAGTTTACACAGCCCGGCGACACCATTTTTGTCGATGATCCTGCCTGGTTTCTGATGTTTGCGTCCTTTGCCATATTGGGTGTGAAGGTCATTGGCATTCCACGCCTGCATGACGGCCCGGATGTTGCCAAACTGGCAGAACTGGCCGCTTTACATAAACCTAAGCTGTATATCATCAATTCAGTGATGCATAATCCGACCTCAACGTCGTTGTCGGCAGCAAAAGCGTTTCAGGTGCTGAAAACCGCTGAAGAACACGACTTCATGATCGTGGAAGATGACATCTATTGCGATATGCATCCTGGCCCCGCAGTGCAGGCAGCAACCCGCATCGCGGCGCTTGATCAGTTAAAACGGGTGATTTATCTGGGCGGTTTTTCCAAAACACTCGCCGCCAATCTGCGTGTCGGCTTCATCGCAACGTCGCACGATCTGGCGATACGCTTGTCCGACCGGAAAATGCTGTCTACGCTGACAACCACCGAAATCGGTGAGCGGGTGGTGTATAAAATTCTCTCCGAAGGACATTATCGCAAACATGCTGACCGCATCCGCGTCAAACTCGACAGCGTGCGCGATCACACGACAAAACGTCTGGAAAACCTCGGTATGAAAATTGATTACCGAACGCCTGCCGGAATGTTTGTCTGGACCGAAACATTCATGGATACCAATAAGCTGGCTGAAAAAGCCATAGAACAAGGTTATCTGCTGGCGCCCGGCAGCCTGTTCTCCCCAAACCAGCTTCCTTCGACGAAAATGCGAATCAACATCGCCGCCATGTCTGATCCTGGCATCTGGGATTTTCTGCAACGGGAAATGCAGACCTGAAACGGGCAACCACGTCCTCCACCCAGCCATGCATCACGATGCCAGCGATTCGCCACATCGCTGACGATTCCATATCATCAATAGCAACAATGAGTGCAATCAGCGCCTGGAAGCGTTAGCGCGCTTCAGCAGACTGTCTGCGGTATCCGCGCTTTGCAGGCTGGCGACGCCACTGCTGGCAGTAATTTTGATTTCCTTACCATGCACCGCCACGGGCAGTGCAATAACTGTGGCGCAGGTGCGTTGTGCAATTTTTTCTGCTGCTACGCCATCCGCCTCTGGCAACATCAAACAAAACTCATCAGCGCCATAACGTGCAAGGCAATCATGGCTACGCATGACCCGATGAATCCGCCGGGTCACTTCCACCAGTATCACGTCACCTGCCTGCGGCCCTTGTGTCTGGATAATTTCCTTAAAATTCTCTATCTGTATCATCAGCACCGACAAAGTACCTCCTTGCCTCACATGCTGTTGCACCTGTGCATCAGCCATACGCATAAATTCCCGCCAGTTGGCAACACCGGTCACAGGGTCAGTGCTCGCCTGTTTGTCTATTGCCTGTTCAGCACTCAACAATTTACGGCGATAACGATGCACATAACTGGCAATAGCATGTCCCGTAATGGCGGATGCCGGTAACATCAATGCAGCGCTGGCTGCATACGTAAACACTTCCGACTGCTTATAAAACAACAGCAGCACGGAGGCGATTACAAAACCCGCTACCGGAGGCCGCAGCATCGCTAACGGCAGTGGCACGACGATGAATGTCATCAGGCTGACCCAGATATCGACCATGTAATGTCCATAGTAATCACGAGGCAGACTCGCATTACTGATGAATTGCATCAGAAAGATCAACACCATCCAACGAAAAATTCCCTGATCCAATTCCGGAGAATGCGTCGCTCGTCCCAATTCACTTAATAGCCGCCATGAAAAGGCAAATACAGCAGCACGCATCAGCAGCAACATACTCAGCCAGACGCCAAGGGAATGAAAGCTGATATCCACCAATACCAGTGGCACAAACGCCCACATCGCCACACGCACAACCTTGCGCGCTTGCGCCCGGTCCTGCTTCTGGTAATGCGCCCGGTAATGTTCTTCGCTGACGTCTTTATAAAACATGTGTCCGTTTACCTTTACTGAATCAGGACTGACGCAAAACCGCCCCAGCAGGGTGATGACTCCTTACTGTACAAGCTCCGTACAAATGCACACTGCCTTCGTCTGTCTTGCCAGGACAATGTTGCATCAGCCCTATGAATATTTAAATAGCCACGACAATGATCAACAATATTGCCATCATCACATCAATATACATCTGCCACCCCGCCTCTGTGCGGCCTCAGAGTAGTATCAGAAGCGATATCTATGCTACATTCACGTCCTGACTTTCTCTCGATCTGCGACGGCATCATGTCTCTGGACTCCATATCAGCAAACGATTTCTGCACTGGCACGTTGCCAGTTTGCGGCCTGAGCGTTGCTGATTTTCTGGCACATTCAAGACGACATATTGACTGTTGTTGATTCTGCACAATTATCTGCGGTTCTGATCCCGATCAGGTAGCGCAATTAGCTTTCTGCTGCGGCTTCTTCTTATTATTCTTATTTTTACAACATGATGGACATACAGCTTTACGATAACTGGGAACGCCGATTGCGCCCTTTCACACCTTTGCGGAATGACTGGGTCGGACTGTATTGCTGCGGCCCGACCGTGTATGACTACGCACACATCGGCAACCTGCGCACCTATCTGTTTGAAGACATTCTGCGCCGCACGCTCGAATGGAACGGCTACAACGTGCGCCATGTGATCAACATCACCGACGTCGGCCATCTGGTATCCGATGGCGACGATGGCGAAGACAAAATGGAAAAAGGCAGCCGCAAAGCTGGTGAATCGGCATGGCAGATCGCTGACCGTTTCACCATCGCTTTCAAAAACGATCTGAACAGCCTGAACGTGCTAGAACCGGCCATCTGGTGCAAAGCGACTGACCACATTGCCGAGCAGATTGATTTCATCTCTTGCATAGAAAAAAACGGCTACACCTATCGCACCAGCGACGGTATTTATTTCGACACCAGCAAGCAGGATGACTACGGCTATCTGGCACGTATCAAACGCGATGCGATCAAGGCAGGCAGCCGCGTGGAGCTTGGTGAAAAACGCCATGCCACCGATTTCGCGTTATGGAAATTCAGCCCTGAAGGCGAACAGCGCCAGATGGAATGGGATAGCCCGTGGGGACGCGGTTTTCCGGGCTGGCATATCGAATGCTCGGCGATGTCGGCCAAATATCTGACGCCGTGGTTCGACATTCATTGCGGTGGCGAAGATCACATCGCGATTCATCACAGCAATGAGATCGCACAGAATCAGGCTTGCCACGGCACCCGTCTGGCGAACTTCTGGATGCATGGTTATTTCCTGCAAATCGATTCCGGCAAAATGTCGAAATCGAGCGGCGATTTCCTGCGTCTGCAAACCCTGCTTGACCAGCATATCGATCCGCTGGCCTATCGCTATCTGTGCCTGACTGCACATTACCGCAGCCAGATGCAATTCAGTTTTGAGGCTTTGCTATCAGCGCAAACCGCCTTGCAGCGTCTGCGCGACACGTTTTATGCATGGCCAGCTGGCGGCAGCGTCAATGCCGGATTCAAAGAAAAATTCACCACGTTTGTGAATGAAGATCTGAACGTGCCGCGTGCATTGGCATTGGTCTGGGAAATGCTGAAAGCAGATCTCAGCGATGCCGATAAAAAAGCGACGGTTGCTGAATTTGATCGCGTCTTTGGACTCGGGCTCGCCAACTGGGAACCGCGCGCATTGGAAATTCCTGCCGAAGTACAAAGCCTTGCCGATCAACGCCTCGCCGCCCGCGCCGCCAAGAACTGGGCGGAAGCCGATCGCCTGCGCGCTGAACTGCATGCACTCGGATTCGAGGTCGAAGATAAAGCAGGCAGCATGAATATCAAGCGTTTGTAATCTTCTGTATCAGCATCAATATCAGTTTGAGTTATAAAAAAGCACCGTGACTTTACTGTCCGGTGCTTTTTGTTATACAAAGCGGGCTGCATCATTTGATTGA
The DNA here is from genome assembly GCF_049339385.1 of Undibacterium sp. SXout7W. NCBI lineage: Bacteria > Pseudomonadati > Pseudomonadota > Betaproteobacteria > Burkholderiales > Oxalobacteraceae > Undibacterium > Undibacterium sp. SXout7W. The sequence continues at coordinate 26,647 of NZ_JBMPPF010000003.1, forward strand.
TGTGAGCCGCTTTTTACGTCTCGGTTTCCTGCAATAATTGCTTCGCCACGGCAGCGATGTGGCTGGCATCCACGCCGAAAAACTCGCGCAGTGCCTGACGTGTATCGCTGCGACCAAAACCATCCGTTCCCAGCGTCAGATAACGGCGGCTTCGCGGCAAGTAGGCGCGGATGCTTTCCGGTACAGCACGCACATAGTCGCTGGCAGCGATGATAGGGCCACGAGTCCGGGACAATTGTTGCTCGACAAAAGAGGATGTCTTTAACACCGGATTCTGCAAATACATTTGCTCGACCAGTGCACCATCACGCGCCAGTTCGCTCCAACTGGTCACGCTGACGATGTCAACATGCACACCGGCATCTGCCAATTGTTGCGCAGCCTGAAGCACTTCCATCAGGATGGCACCAGAACCGAGCAAAGTCACAGCGGGCGCATCCGGTGCTGTACTGCCCAGACTGTCGAGCAGATAACAGCCACGAATAATGTGATCTTCTTCCTCGACGGAGACATCGCGTTGAGCATAGTTTTCGTTCATCAGCGTGATGTAGTAGAACACGTCTTGTTCTTCGATCAGCATCGCGCGCATACCGCGGTCAAGTATCACTGCCAGCTCACCTGCGAAAGCCGGATCGTAAGCTTTGCAGTTGGGAATCGTCGCTGCGACCAGATGGCTGGAACCATCCTGATGTTGCAATCCTTCTCCGCCTAACGTCGTGCGACCAGAAGTTGCACCCAGCAGAAAGCCGCGTGAACGCTGATCGGCTGCCGCCCAGATAGCATCGCCGACACGCTGAAAACCGAACATGCTGTAGTAAATATAAAACGGCAGCATCGCCAGACCATGCACGCTGTAGCTGGTCGCCGCCGCCGTCCAGCTGGCAATGGCTCCGGCTTCGCTAATGCCTTCTTCCAGTATCTGCCCATCCATCGCTTCACGATAACTCAATACCGAACCGATATCTTCCGGTGCATACCGTTGTCCGACGCTGGAATAAATGCCGACTTGCTTGAACAGATTCGCCATACCGAAGGTACGCGCCTCATCCGCTACGATAGGGACAATGCGCGGCCCCAATTGCGGGTCTTTCAGCAAATTGCCGAGGATGCGCACGAAGGCCATCGTCGTGCTCATTTCCTTGCCGCCCGGTTGCAGGGCAAATCCGCCATACGCCGACAAATCCGGTACTGGTATCGTATCGGCTTTGCTTTGACGGGCTGGAAGGAATCCGCCCAGTGTGTCGCGCCGAGCGTGCAGATAACGCATTTCCGGACTGTCGGAATCAGGCTTGAAGAACTCCAGATTCATCGCTTGCTGATCGGTGAGCGGTAAATGAAAACGATCACGGAATGCGATCAACTCATCCGCATCCAATTTTTTCTGGCTGTGCGTCGTCATCTTGCCCTGTCCGGCAGTACCCATACCGTAACCTTTTTTGGTATGAGCCAGAATCACGGTTGGCTGCCCCTGATGTTGTTGTGCAGCAGCATAGGCGGCAAAAATCTTGACTGGATCATGACCCCCTCGTTTGAGTTTGTCGATCTGCTCATCGGTCATACCTTGTGCCAAGGCGGCCAACGCCGGATTTTGTCCGAAAAAATGCTCACGATTGAAACTACCGTCTTTTGCTGCAAACGTCTGCATCTGACCATCGACAGTCTCGCCCAGTGCCTGTTGTAATGCACCGTCACTGTCACGTGCCAGCAGACCATCCCAATCTGAACCCCAGACCAATTTGATGACATTCCAGCCTGCGCCGGAAAACAAACGTTCAAGCTCATCGATAATGCGACCATTACCACGTACCGGACCATCAAGGCGTTGCAGATTGCAATTCACCACCCAGACGAGATTGTCTAAATTCTCGCGTGCTGCCAGCGTCAGTGCGCTCATGGATTCCGGTTCATCCATTTCGCCGTCGCCAAAAACGCCCCAGACTTTACGCTCTTTGCAGTCCAATAACTGGCGATGCGTCAGATAGCGCATAAAGCGCGCATGATAAATCGAACTGATCGGCCCCAGTCCCATGGAACCAGTAGGAAACTGCCAAAAATCCGGCATCAGCCAAGGATGCGGATAACTACTCAGACCACGGGCACCGTTGTTCTGCGCGACGATTTCCTGGCGGTAGTGCATTAAATCCTGCTCGCTTAAACGACCTTCAAGAAATGCCCGTGCGTAGACACCGGGCGCGCTGTGCGGCTGAAAAAAAACCAGATCACCGCCGTGCTCTGTATTACGCGCATGAAAAAAATGATGGAAGCCTGTTTCAAATAAATCTGCTGCGCTGGCATAACTGGCGACATGTCCGCCAAGCTCGCCATAAGCCTGATTGGCTCGCACCACCATCGCCAACGCATTCCAGCGAATGATTGCGCCCAGTTTTTCTTCCAGCGCCAGGTCACCGGCAAAAGGGGCTTGCTGATCAACACCTATCGTATTGCGATACGGCGTATTCAGGTTGGCCTTCCAATGCAAGCGGGCACTATGCGCCTGTTGCACCAGCATCGTCAGCATCTGACGTGCGCGCTGAGGTCCTGCTGCGGCGATCAGAGAGTCAAAGGCAGCCTGCCATTCTGCCGTTTCCTGTGGATCAGGATCGATCTCGGGCATTGAATCTGGAGCGACATTCGCTTGCATGTTGTTCTCCCCGGATTAATTACGCAACTGATCAAGTGCCTGATGAATATCAGCCAGAATATCATCGACTTCTTCCAGACCGACTGACAAGCGAACCAAGCCATCAGTAATGCCGTGTGCGGCACGCTCTTCGGGTGTGTAAGTCGAATGCGTCATGCTGGCAGGATGTTGTGCCAGTGATTCTGCGTCGCCGAGACTGACTGCGCGCGTGATCAATTTCAATGCGTCCATAAAACGAATCGCTGCCTGCATACCGCCTTTCAGCTCAAATGCGATCATGCCGCCGTAACGCTTCATTTGACGCTTTGCGAGTTCATGCTGTGGGAAGCTGGCAAGACCAGGGAAATGCACGACTTCCGTTTGCGGATGCGCCTCTAATGCTTGCGCCACAATTTCGGCACTATCACAATGACGTTCCAGACGCAGTGCCAGCGTTTTCAGACCACGCATAATCAGATGCGCGTCTTGTGCCGACATGACAGCACCGGTCATGTCTTTCAAACCATAGAGCCTGACATGCATGGCGAGTTCTGCGTCGGCAAAGACAGCGATACCTGCGGTCAGGTCACCATGACCACCGAGATATTTGGTCGCTGAATGGACAACAGCATCAGCCCCCAGCACCAATGGCAATTGCAGGTAAGGCGTGCAATACGTATTATCGACCACGACCTTGGCCGTATGTTGTCGCGCCAATGCGCACACGGCAGCGATATCGACCATGCGCATATTCGGATTGGCAGGCGTTTCAAAATACAGGACTCGGTTTGCGCCGGTGCTTTGTTGAAGCGCTGCCGATAAAGCATTCAGATCAGACATATCAACGTAACGGATATTGACACCGAAACGCGCCAGTCCATGATTAAAAAATGAGAACGTGCAGCCATACAAGGTGATGTCAGCAATCAGATCATCACCAGGTTGCAACATACTCCACAGCGTCGCAGTCACCGCACCCATGCCAGAGCCAAAAGCGACCGCGCCCGCACCCTGCTCCAGACTGGCCATACGGGTTTCCAGCAATGCCAGTGTAGGATTGGAAATGCGCGTGTAAAAATGACCTGGTTCTTCGCCGGCAAAACAGCGTCCACCGTAAGCCACATCCGGAAACGCGAAGGTTGCTGTTGCATAAATTGGCGGCACCAGCGCGCCATGATGGTCTTGTGGCTGATATCCCAGATGGATAGCGCGTGTGCTGAAACCCGCCTCGCGCTGCGCGCTTGTCGGTGCTGCGTCTGTGGATGGGGAAACTTCGCAGGAAACGGAATTCGACTGATGCGACTGATGCGACTGATGCATATAACACCTCATGGAAACGGGAAAATAGAAAGCCGGCTGAAAACTTTGCCTGCAATGTTTGCCCGACCACTTTGTTATTCGTCGGGACTAACACAACATGTTCCAGCGATGTGATGACGCCTTACTGGAACGATGTTGCGTAAGCCCTGTTCATGCTGTGCATGTTACTTTGTGTGTGTCGCGGCCTGATTATTTTCTGGCAAAAGCCGAGAATAAATTTGGTAAAATCAGTGAATAAATAATACGTATTTAGAAAATTTATCTAAAAATATACCTAGCCTTGGAAGAATTCACCCTTGAAGAATTTTGACGCCACTGATCGCAAGATTTTACTGTGCCTGCAACAGGATGCCCGCCAGACAATGGCGGAGTTGGCCGAACAAGTCTCGCTGTCGCAATCACCCTGTTGGCGACGCGTGCATCAATTGGAAGAATCCGGCGTGATCGAGGGCTACCATGCGCATCTGAACCGGCAACGTCTCGGCTTTGGTACCACGGGATTTATCCACATACAAATGGAGAACCATACTCCGGAGCGGATACTGGCGTTTGAGCGCGAAGTTGCTGCGTTACCGCAGGTCGTCTGTTGCGTGAATTTATCCGGTCACTACGACTATATGCTGGAAGTCATCGCGGCTGATCTGGAAGCGTTTTCGCATCTGGTGCACTATCAAATCCGCTGTCTGCCCGGAGTCAAAGAAATCTCCACCAGCTTCGTCATGAAAGAAGTGAAGCGTACCGGAATTATTCCACTGAAGTAAATCAGCGCACGACAAACGCACGCTGCATCATCAAACTCATTTGCCGTAGCGTGTCATATTCCCGCACATCAGATATGGCGGGAATATAGGAATACGGCATGCCATAGCGTATCCATCATGTCGGCTTTTTTCGAAGGCCGAATAGATCCATCATAATCCTCGCGCAACAGCACTAAGCCGGGTAATGTCGTTAATCAAAAATGAGGGAACACAGGCAAGGTGTTCCGATGGCTTGGCCGGACAATCCGTCAGCTCCGTCAATGATGGTGCGACACGTTTTGTCATAGTATGAAACGCTAAATCGGTATTGGCATACGGAACGGTCGTATCATCCCGTCCATGAAAAAACTGAATCGGTGATTGTGGTGTCCAGTCATAGACATTGCTTTGTACAGTGATGCTGGAATAGTCATCATTGAGAAAATTGTCTAAAAATGTCGGATCGAAACTGATATCACTTTGAGTGCCCAAAGCTGACAACAGCAACAGATTGCGCACATTCGCCCTGTCATTGGCCCCTAATATTTTCAGAAACCCCGGACTGATCAGCGCGCCAAGGATGGGGTTATCCTTTCGAATGGCGTCCAGTGTGGCGTTCAATGTCAACACCACGTCATACGGGCCAGCGCCGATATAGGTGCTGACTGGCAGTATGGTGCTTGCCGTCTTATTTTGCGTCAGCAAACGCAGCGTCGCCATCGACGCATAAGCACCCTCTGAATAGCCTGTTAAAAACACCTGGCCATTGTCAGCGATTGCTTTCATCTGACGCCAGCGCGAAGTCGCCGTCATGAAATCAATCACAGAAACGGCGGTCGGCGTCGCCAGCAAATACGGGTGCGGTAATCCTTTGCTTGCGCCATAACCGACATAATCAGTAGCACTGACCAGATAACCGAGCGAGGCAAACAACACCGCAGGTTCATCCGCCGTGGCATGATTACTTGGTGCGCCAGCATCGATTTTGATCGTCGCGTGCTGGTAGCTCAATACTGGGCTGGCAATGCTCGTGGCCTTGCGCGGAATAGCCGCCAAACCGGAGGCAATCACACTGCGCCCAGCAGCGTCAGTCGTTGTGTAAGTAATCTTGTATGTGTCAACGGAATACAGTGGTTTCACTGCGGCAGCCACGTCTGTCGGAAGCGCAGCGGCGACGTCTGCGACATTGACGGTTTTAATAAAAGTCGCCGCCTCAAAGTGCCCGCTCCCCAAGGGATTAGCTACGTCTGGCGTGACCACGGGCGTAACAGGAGCATTGGAAGAACCGCCGCCACAGCCAGCGACGAGTGCGGACATCAACGTAGTTATCGTCAATATTTTACTGAGAGAAACGCTGCGTAAAAAATGGGACTTCATATTCGCTCCAATCAGGTCAGGCAATCTGGGGTCATTCTTTTGCCATCCACTACATGAGACAAGAAATGATACCGACACAAAGGAAGAACTCAGTGCGCCAGCGATCATCGATTCGGCAGTACATTGTATAGCCAGTATATAGCCGATCATGACGACTACAATGATTACGACAATATTCACTGCTTTGCTTTCATCTAATGAATGGATCTCACGTGGATGCACGTGATTTAAAAAAAATCAAAGCGAGTGAAAAAAACCAAAAACCACTACAGCTCCTGCTCCCACATTAGTTTCAGTGTAGTCTGGACAGGCGTCTGGGAAGTCCGTTGCATGTTGTCATGCGTTGTCGGGTCGAGATAAGTCTGGCCGGAAATCGCGGGCTGATGTAGTACATTGCTGACTGATAGTCTGATCTGTGTGCCTTTTCTGAGTTTCCACAAGCTGTACCAATCCAGATTACGGGTCACGTTTTTATAGGTACTGAGCGCCGCAGAATCCTGCACCCGGCCAGCAGTCTGCAGATTGAAATTCATACCGAGCTGATGGGTATCGCTGCGCCGGTAATCCAGCCCCAGATTAGCGGTCAGCGGCACCTGGCTATTCAGACGATTGTCCGGACCGGGTACGCTGTCCAGACGCGACCAGTTACGTGCTGCGTTGATACGTAGATCAATCGCCGGAGCCTGAGGGAACCACAATGAGAGAGGAAACCGGCTGTCCATTTCAAGCCCATACACCTGCGCGCTGCCCCGGTTATCCGGCGTCGTGATCCAGACACCGTCCTGCTGGAATAAGGTATAGGTGGTCACATGTTGAATCCTGCGCAAAAATGCAGAGATGCTGAACATCGCCTGAGCAGAGAAGTAATGTTCATACGCGGTATCAAGTCCCCACGCCAGTTCAGGCAACAAGTGCGGGTTACCCTGAAAATCAGAGTTATTCGGATTATTGTCATTGTTGACGGTGTAGCGGCGCGGCACCAGATTACGTGTTGTCGGTGCCTTGTACGTGCGCGACAAGGCAAATCGCAGTTGGTCTTTTTCTGTGCCCGGTAATTTCCATACTACCTGCACGACAGGACTCAAAACGCTGGAACTGGTGTTGGTATCGGCAATGGTGCGTCCTTGTATCGCTGTGTGCAAACCTTCCCAGCGCAGTCCCAGATACGTTTGCCATTGCGCTGAAATATCCCATTCATCCTGCACGAATAAGGCCAAACGACGCACATCGGCACGGTAGTTTTCATCCAGAAAAGCGATGCTACCGGGAAGGCTGTCCGGCGCGTTGTGATCGTATTGCAGGCGTTGCTCGCTGCGGCGTATCAGCCCGCCATCCCAGCCGAAGGCAAGGCTGTGTTCATCATTCAAACGCCACAGATATTTGCCGCTGGCAGTCAGACTCTGATCAATCGCATCGGACACCACGTTGCGCACAAACGGTGAATTCACCGTTGTTGAATAGCCGTCAAAATAATAATCACTGACGCGCTTGTTGTAGTTCAGACCGAGCTTACTGTCGAGTCGCGCGTCAGGGCTGAAACGATGGCTCCAGCTCAGGTCGCTGCGGATGCCACTGATGTCGGCGCTGGAACGGTAATCGTTGCGCGGATAAGTGGACGACGAACCAGACAAGGTGGTTTCGGCATTGCGTCCGGCCATCGTGCTCTGGCTGAATTCCAGCAAGCTTTGTGAGGTCAGTTGATCGCCTTCTGCCATCGTCCAGTTCAGACGCGGCGCCAGACTGATTTTATTGGTTTTAAATTCGATATGCTCATGAAACTGGCGCAAGTCCGTTACATTCCCGGCGGCATCGCGCAGCGTTTCCGTGGTCACTGGTTCAGACCGGTTGCGGCTCTGATTCAGATTCGCATTCAGTGAGTATGAAAAACCGGCGTCCTTATCCGCCAGTTCCAGGCTCACGCCCGGCGTTGTCGCACCGTCGGCGTGAGTCGCACTAAGCTTAATCTGTCTAGATGCACGGAAAACACCTTTACGCAAGACGATATTGATACTGCCGGCAATCGCCTGCGTGCTGAATTCTGCCGTCGTTGTGCGCAGGATTTCTATGCGCTCGATCAGATCCGGTGACAAACTGTCGATAGAAAATCCGCTCGGCACCGGCTCGCCATTCACCATGATTTGCGTATAACCCGCCCCCAGACCGCGCATGCGAATGTCACTGCCGACGACGGAAACACCGGGCAGACGTTTTAATACATCTGCCACCGCCGTATCACCGAAGGACAAGAACTCGTCACGGTTCACCACAATCCGCGCCGCCGTATCATTGCGCCGCTGGTTGGCGGCGCCCGGCGCACTGACTTCGACGCTCTGTATTTTTTCGGCGGACATCTCAGGGGTTTGTTCGCCTCGTTTTTGCTCAGGCCGTTTTTCTTCATCTGCCGCACTCGCAGCAAGCGGCAATGTCACCGATAGCGCAAGCAATAAAAAAGGAGAGATAGGAGTAGAGAGACGAGGAGAAAGACAAAGCGGATAACGAGACAGGAAGCGGTCTGCGAGAGAGTGCGGGCAAAAGCGAAAAGGCATCAGTGAACAGGTAAACATAGTGCGTGAGCAATGCAGTATTGGCAATATATCAATACTGGCATTTTACGTTGCATTCAGGAACAAACGGAGAAATAACGGAAAAAAATCCAACAGGCTAGCGGGGTGAAAATACCTCATGCATGGCATTGCGTCGCAAGAAAACAAAGGCAGATAATCGAACCAGGACAGAGATGAAACAAGCAGATGTGCAACGCGTATCCCAAGCTTCAGAATCAGGAGAATTTTGCAATTCAGGGGGAGTATCGGCTCATTTCCTCCCAATGTCTTGATAAACAAAGGCTTCACATATATACACCCACCAGTATATTTAAACTCCCGAGGGAGATTTTACGGCGTTGATAGGACTTTTTTATTCAATATCTGTGCGCTGGATGCAATGCATTAAAGGCTTATTTACTACGCGGCGCTCCTGTTTTAGGATCATTCAGAAAATCGCTCATGATACGGGCAATGGTGCCGTCGTTGCGCATCGCAGCTAACGCTGTCGTCAGTGCTTTTGAGGTACGGCTCAAAGCAAAATCCGGTCGGACGCGCAACACATGCGTGCCATGAGTAATTACCAGTCGTGAACCGATTAAATGCGTGCTGCCATTTTTTTCTGCCGCAGCCAGAATTGCGGGCAAACTGCCGACCACACCTGAAATACGTCCGATTTCCAGCATGCGCAAACCATTTTCCAGCGTACTGATATCCACCTTTTTCACCCGTTCGTCCTGTCCGAAGGTGCCGTAGGTCATACGGCGTAACATCCCGATTCCCTTGTCCTGCGATTGCGCAATCACATCGTCAAAATTCGTCATCACGACACCGCTCTTCGCCACCACAACCACCGGATACTGCGTTACGTCAGCCAGAATAAGGCCATCATCATCGGTAAAATTTTCACGATGAGAAATACTGTAAGCCTCAGTGTCAGCAGGAAACAGCACGACATGCCGCGGGCTGGGGACGACTATCACCTCAAGAGGTATGCCGGTACGCTTTTGCAACTCATTGGCAATACGGATATTGATGCCGTCGTAGCGACCATTTCCCTCAAGCATGAAGGCAAACGGCGCCACCTCCGTCAAATATAGACGTACTGCACCTGCAAGCGGTGCCGTGACGAGTAATATCACAACAATCCAAAGCCGGAACAGGAGTTTGCACATTTTTTTCTTCCTCAAAGGAAAAGCAAGCTGACAGGATTTACGCAAAATGATGAACGCAACTGATGCGGTTTTGCATAAATCCTGCCCCAAAAAACGAGCGGCAAGCGCAAATTACGACAAGATATATCATTGTGAGTGTAGGCAAAACTTTATATAAATGCAATTTTTATATTGTTTGCACTGCACACCAGCATACATCTTGAAATCGCCAGAATCAGCCTCATTTCGTTGAGAGCGAATTATCCGCCCACGTCTGCACGGGAATCAGCGTGACCAGATCATCACAATATTGAAATCTTTGAGGAAAAATATGTCAGAAAAACAAACTCTTGGCTTTCAGGCCGAAGTCAAACAGTTATTGCAATTGATGATTCACTCCTTGTATTCCAACAAGGAAATTTTCTTGCGTGAACTGATTTCGAATGCGTCTGATGCATCCGACAAATTGCGTTTTGAAGCGATCAACAACGCCGCCTTATTTGAAAATGATCCTGAACTGAGTATCAAAGTCAGTTTCGACAAAGCGGCCCGCACAATCACGATTTCCGATAACGGTATCGGCATGAGCAAAGAAGATGCGATTGCGCATCTGGGCACGATTGCCAAATCCGGCACCAAAGAATTTTTCGGCAAGCTCTCCGGCGATCAGCAAAAAGACGCGGCCATGATCGGTCAGTTCGGCGTTGGCTTTTATTCCGGCTTCATTATCGCCGACCGCATTACGGTGGAATCTCGCCGCGCAGGCTTGCCCGCCAGCGAAGGCGTGCGCTGGGAATCTGCCGGTGAAGGTGATTTCAGCGTCGAAGACATCGCCAAAGCCAACCGTGGTACCGACATCATTCTGCATTTACGCGAAGGCGAAGATGAATTCCTGTCGGCATGGAAACTGAAGTCCGTCATCCGCACATACTCTGACCATATTTCTCTGCCGATCAAAATGCAGAAAGAAGAATGGGATGAAGAGAAAAAAGAACAGGTACTGACCGACGAACTGGAAACCGTGAATCAGGCCAGCGCCTTGTGGGCGCGCAGCAAATCCGACATCACGCCGGAACAGTACGACGAATTCTACAAACATATTTCGCATGATTTCGGATCACCGCTGACGCATACACACAACCGGGTCGAAGGCCGCAGCGACTACACGCAATTGCTGTACATCCCAGCGCGTGCGCCGTTCGATCTGTGGGATCGCAACAAGCGCGGCGGCATCAAGCTGTATGTGAAACGCGTATTCATCATGGACGACGCCGAACAACTGATGCCAGTCTATCTGCGTTTCGTCAAAGGCGTGATCGACTCCAACGACTTGCCACTGAATGTATCACGTGAAATTCTTCAGGAAAGCCGCGATATCAAAGCGATCCGCGATGGTTCGACCAAGCGCGTACTCGGCATGTTGGAAGACCTCGCCAATGCTGACGGTGACGACGCACAAGAGAAGAAAGACAAGTACGCCACATTCTGGAAAGAATTTGGCCAGGTATTGAAAGAAGGCGTAGGCGAAGACGCGACCAATAAAGACCGCATCGCCAAATTGCTGCGCTTCGCATCGACACACAACGACAGCGATGCACAAAACGTGTCTCTGGCAGATTACTTGTCCCGCGCGAAAGAAGGTCAGGACAAGATTTACTATGTGACCGCTGAAAGCTATGCGACCGCCAAGAACAGCCCGCATCTGGAAATTTTCCGTAAAAAAGGCGTGGAAGTATTGCTGCTGACCGATCGCGTCGATGAATGGATGTTGTCGTTCCTGACTGAATTTGAAGGCAAGGAACTGGCTTCTGTTGCCAAAGGCGGACTCGATCTCGGCACGCTCGAAGATGAAGCAGAGAAAAAACAGCACGAAGAAACCGAAACCGAGTTCAAGGATCTGGTCGAAAAAATGAAAGCGGCACTGACGGATAAAGCCAAAGATGTGCGCGTCACTTTCCGCCTCACCGACTCGCCAGCTTGTCTGGTTGCCGATGAGCATGACCTCTCCGGCAACCTCGCCCGTATGCTGAAAGCCGCTGGTCAGGCTGCACCGGAATCCAAACCGATTCTGGAAGTGAACCCAGATCATCCGTTAGTGCAGAAGCTGAAATACGAAGAAGCCAAATTCGCAGACTGGTCGCACATTCTGTTCGATCAAGCCTTGCTGGCTGAAGGCGGTAACCTGGCTGACCCTAGCAGCTTTGTGAAACGTCTGAATGAAATGCTGCTGAATAAGTAATCAATAAGTAATCAAAAAGTAATACGCAGTGACCGGTTTGTCTCGGTCACACAACATGATCAGTCTGCAAAGACTAGTCATCAAAAAGCCCGGTCACTGTAAAGTCGCCGGGCTTTTTTCATCAGAAAAACAATACGTCTCTCCTCTTGTATTTTTTATCAGCGTTGGGGGATTTTTTTATCGCGCTGCTGGCGAGCAAACCACGTGCGGAGCATTTTTTCCTCATACCGGAAATCACTTGTCATCGGTATCAAATACGCACCTGACAGAAAATTCATATCACTGATATCGTCTTTACCTTCTGCCACCACGGTGCCGTTTTGATCTGTCACCGTGTAATTCAAAGACATGCGTGGCCAGTATAAATCCTTGATGATGCGAATATCATGACCTCCCATCCGCGTCACAGGATGCACATCGCCGGCAAGATCAAGATCGGTGATGGTCACATTCCAAGTCATGTCATCTGGTATTTTTTTGGCCAGCTCAACCAGAACCAGTGACAGTTCTTTGATGACATGCGCCGTAAAGTATTCCTGCGAACCGTTACCAGCCCGGATGTCTGTATATTTTTCTGGCTGTTGCCAGTTCACCCTGACCTCGCCTGCCTGCGCATTGAGCGTCAACGCACAGAAGATTGCTGCAACAATTCCAACCGCTGATCGCTTACTCATGTTCCCCTCTCATTGATACGATGCATAGGACGGTACTTCATACGATATCTGATGGAGTGCTACATACCGTATCGACTACTGCCTGCGCCACTTTTTGTCATTTTTAATCATGTTTGATCATGTTTGATCATTTCTGACTTAATGCATTTCAGCATTCGGCAAAGTCGATAGCGCCTGATGAACATCGCTTGATATTCCTGTCCCATATCTTCACAATATGGCAACTTTACGGACAGATGCAAATCATAAGTGATGACCGTATTCCGCCTCTCGCTTGCAAGACTCTTCCAGCATGACTGACCCCAACTCACCACAAGAAACCGAGATTCAACTTCCTGTTCTGCAAGGTTTCCCTCCTGTTATCGGCGAACATACTCATACGCTGATCCTGGGTAGCTTTCCGGGACAGGCATCGCTGCAAGCGCAGCAATACTATGCGTTCCGGCATAACCAGTTCTGGCGTTTGCTCTCTGCCGTGTTAGAGCGTGATCTGCAAACATTGCCGTATGCAGAACGCATCATCCACCTGAATGTGCATGGAATCGGTTTGTGGGATGTGTTCCGCAGTTGTGTCAGGCAAGGTAGCCTGGATTCTGCCATCCGGGACGGGCAGCTCAATGATTTTGGGTCATTACAACTGCGCTATCCGGGTGTGCGACGCTTATGTTTCAATGGTAAAACAGCCGCAAAAATTGAACGGCATTTTCAACAGCGCGGTTATCAAACGCTGGTTCTGCCATCTTCTTCACCCGCCTACGCCGCAATGCGCTTTGAAGAAAAATTATCCTATTGGCAAGCAGCACTCCATTGCTCATCAATCCCCCCCTCAATCTCCCCTCAATCCCACAGCAACTGCATATAAATTGTCCATGCGTTAAGTACGATGAATCTCCTCTGCGTTGCGGCGGCCAATGTCAACAAAAATTGCAGAGGTTACTGAAACTACATGGTTCATAAATTTAGCCAATGCAGTGACTAAAACAGGACATTCATCGTTTCCAGTGGCGCCTCAATCCTGTTTTTTTGCTGCATTTATTTGTAACAACGGAAAATCCGGGTAAATTTTCTTTAAGAGCATCGTCTGACTCGGTAAAATGACGGGATGCTAATCAAACGAAAATCCATAGAAGCCGAAGGGAATCATCGCTCCGGCCCCGCCAAAGCCGCCTCGGCCGCTAAAAAGCCCCGCAAACCCAAGTTTGCACCTGTCACCTTGTCTGAACTCGATGGCGTGCGTTTCCTGCATTTCGGTACCGAATGGGTACAGGGTGCGATGCGCTTGCGCAAACCTGATGCGATTGAGCTGGAATATGCCCAGCAAATGATGACCTGGATGTTGTTTATCGAGCAGCCGACGCATCTGGCACAGCTAGGATTAGGAACCGGTGCGCTGACCAAGTTCTGTTATCGCCAATTCGAGGAATCACTCGTCACTGCGGTGGAACTGAATCCGTCTGTGATCGCGATTTGCGAAAGTATGTTCAAGCTGCCACAAAATGATGAGCGACTGAACGTCATCGAAATGGATGCGATGGACTTTGTCAACGATGAACATCACCACGGTACACTCGATGTCTTACAAGTCGATTTATACGACGCGACGGCACGTGGCCCGGTTCTCGATAGCGCCGAGTTTTATCAGGCTTGTGCCGCTTGCCTGAAAGAAAACGGCATCCTGACAGTCAATTTATTTGGTGATCATCCTAGTTATGCACGCAATCTGAAAGCCTTGCGTTTTGCTTTTGATGAGGTGCTGTGTCTGCCCGAAGTACACGATGGCAATGTCGTTGCGATTGCGTTTAAACAAAGGCAAAAGCTCGACTTTACGGCACTCTATGACCGTGCCAATCAGATCAAGGAAGCAACCCGTTTGCCCGCCAAATCCTGGGTCAACGGGCTCAAAGCTGCCTGCGATCCTGCATAACCATTTATTCAACATCTGCCCTTCACCAGAAAAATATGACTCCTCATGCGCACCGCAGTCTGAATCTGCAACAAATTTTTACCTGGTTAATGGCAGATGGCATTGTCAAAAAAGAAGACGCAAAGATACAGTTTCACGCAACGCAGGGCATACTCAAAAACGGCATTGCCAATATGCATCCTTTGACAGCCATTGCACAGGCAAAAATTCACTCTGCAATGACACCGCATATTTTGTTGACGCTGGACTGGATGACTGAGTATGTGGCTGGCAAAGTAAAGTTACCTTTTTATCGTATTGACCCACTCAAAATTGATTTCACGACTGTATCTGATGTGATGTCGGCGTCGTATGCAACCCGCTTTAATATTTTGCCGGTAGAGCTCGTCGGCAACACGATCGTGGTGGCAACAACAGATCCTTATAATACCGAATGGCTGGATGAAATCACCAGGATTTCACGTAAAGAAATACGGATGGTATTTGCGAATCCGCTGGATATTTCACAATACATCGTACAGTTTTTTTCGTTGGCAAAATCGATCAAGGACGCCCGCAAATCCAGCTCAAACGACATTGCCTTACGCCAGAATTTTGAACAATTAGTTGAACTTGGCAAGGCGAATAAACAAGTCGACGCCAACGATCAGCACATTATCAATATCGTCGACTGGCTATGGCAATTTGCTTTTGATCAGCGTGCGTCGGATATTCATCTGGAACCCAAACGGGATATCGCCGTCATCCGTTTCCGGATTGATGGCGTGTTGCATCAGGTATATCAGGTGCCAGCGACGGTCATGATCGCCATGATTGCACGGATCAAATTGCTGGGTCGTATTGATGTGATTGAAAAACGTCGCCCTCAGGATGGTCGTATCAAAACCCGCACGGCTGATGGTCAGGAAGTGGAGCTGCGCTTATCAACGCTGCCTACCGTGTTCGGTGAAAAAATGGTGATGCGTATTTTTGATCCTGAAGTCGTGGTCAAAACCTTGCCAGAGCTGGGATTTCCGGCGGCAGACGCACAACGCTGGTCGCATCTGACCAGTAAGCCACACGGCATCATCCTGGTGACCGGACCAACCGGTTCGGGTAAAACCACGACGCTGTACACCACGCTCAAAGCGCTGGCGACTTCCGATGTGAATGTCTGTACTGTCGAAGATCCCATTGAAATGGTGGAAGCATCGTTCAACCAGATGCAGGTGCAAAGTTCGATTGATCTGGATTTTGCAGATGGTATCCGTGCGCTGATGCGACAAGATCCGGACATCATCATGGTTGGTGAAATCCGCGATTTACCCACGGCAGAAATGGCCATTCAGGCGGCATTGACCGGCCATCTGGTGTTATCCACGTTGCATACCAATGATGCGCCTTCGGCGATCATGCGCCTGCTCGAACTCGGCGTTCCGTATTATTTGCTGGAAGCCACCATCATCGGCATTCTGGCGCAACGTCTGGTCAGAACGCTGTGCGTTCACTGCAAAGCACCTGACGGCGAAATGCATGAAGCTATCTGGGAGACGCTGGTAGAAAACTGGGGAATTGAAAAACCCAAGACTGTGTATCGCCCCGTTGGCTGTCCAGAGTGCAGGCAAACTGGTTTTCTTGGCCGTACCGGCCTGTATGAATTACTGACGGTCAGCCTGCCCTTCAGCAAGCTGATCAAGCAGGAATCTGATGTGCACAGCCTGCGTATTCAGAGCATCAAAGATGGCATGAAACCTTTACGGATTGCCGGCGCGTATAAAATTCTAGAAGGCGAAACAACCGCAGACGAAGTGCTGAAAGTCACCTCAGCACTGATCTAAGGTGGGTTGGGTTGTGCTGGGCTGAACTGACCTAAGAAACATTGGATGATAGAATGATCCTATCGTAGCGCTGCAACGGCAGCAGCCAGACCATCGGCGACCGTAGGATAACGGAAACGGAATCGCAGCTCCGTTTTGATGCGCTGATTGCGGATGCGACGCGACTCCGACATAAATGACAACAGCATCGGCGACACCTGCTTTGCCAGTTCGGCACGAGGCAGCCGTGGCGGATGCGCCAGCCCGAATGCGTCGGCGACCTGATCAAAATAAGCTGCCATTTTCAGGTCACTATCATCTACTGCATGGTAAATACGTTGTGGTCTGGCTCGAAATAAAGCCACCCGGATCAACTGCGCCAGATCCTCTGCATGAATATGGTTGGTATACACATCATCAGCATCTAGCAGGGCCGGTGTGCCTTTCTGCAAACGCTCCATCGGCAGGCGATCTGCGGCATAAATACCCGGCACCCGCAGGATCGCCAAACTGGACTGACTGCGCTGTGCCCATTGGCGCAGCCATTTCTCAGCAGCAACCCGACGCACGGCGCGTGCATTCTGCGGCCGTACGGGACGCGTCTCATCAAACTCTGCGCCACCGCAATCGCCATACACGCCGGTCGTACTAACATAAACAAGGCGGCTCTTGTCAGGTAAAATGGCGGTCAAATTTTGGCTGCGGATATCCGACATGCCTTCGGATCTCGGTGGTGCCAGATGGACGCAGTACGTCGCCAGACCCGACAATCTGGCCAGACTGTCGGGCTGATCCAGATCGGCGACCACAGGTACAGCACCTGCCGCCCGTAGTTGCGCGCAGCGGGCAGGCTGGCTTGTCACTGCAAACACGCGGAAATGATCGCGAATCAAGGGAAGCAGACGCAGTCCGACATCACCGCAACCGATAAGCAGCAAGCGCGGCTTGCCGATTTTATTTAACTGTTTTTTCATGCTCAGGATTGTATGACTTTTCAAGTAACTGTGACCCCCAGCGGTCGCCAATTTAACTGCGATGCAGATGAAACCGTATTATCCGCCGCTTTGCGTGCGGGTGTCATTCTGCCTTACGGCTGTAAAAATGGTGCCTGTGGCTC
Source organism: Undibacterium sp. SXout7W (assembly GCF_049339385.1). Classification (NCBI taxonomy): domain Bacteria; kingdom Pseudomonadati; phylum Pseudomonadota; class Betaproteobacteria; order Burkholderiales; family Oxalobacteraceae; genus Undibacterium; species Undibacterium sp. SXout7W. The sequence continues at coordinate 44,151 of NZ_JBMPPF010000003.1, forward strand.
CTGTAAAGGTAAAGTGACCACAGGTGCTGTGGTACACGGCAATCACCAGCAACGTGCATTATCCGACGAAGAAGCTACGCAAGGCATGTCGCTGTTCTGTTGTGCAAAACCACAAAGCGACTTGACGATAGAAGCCCGTGAACTGGTGTCCAATGACGAATACCCTGTCAAAAAAATGCCGACCCGCATCGCTAAGCTGGAAAAATTATCCGATGACGTGATGCTCATAGCACTGCAATTACCCGCCAACGAAAAGCTGAAATACCGCGCGGGTCAATACATAGAATTCCTGCTCAAAGATGGCAAGCGCCGCAGCTACAGCATGGCGAATGCGCCACACGATGCTGAGCACATTACCCTGCACATCCGCCACATGCCGGGCGGCCTGTTCACTGATCAGGTATTTTCCACATTGAAAGAGCGCGACATCCTGCGCTTTGAAGGCCCGCAAGGCACGTTTTATCTGCGTGAAGACAGCGACAAGCCGCTGATCCTGCTCGCCTCCGGCACGGGCTTTGCGCCGATCAAGGCATTGGTCGAACAATTGATTCACACCGAATCAACACGTCCGGTCTCGTTGTACTGGGGTGGTCGTCGTCCTGCTGATCTGTACATGGACGCGCTGTGCAAGGAATGGGCTGCGCAACTACCTGGCTTTACCTATGTGCCAGTCATTTCCGATGCACAAGCAGAAGATCAATGGAGCGGTCGCACTGGTTTTGTTCATCAGGCCATCATCGCCGATCACGCTGATTTATCTGGTTATCAGGTCTATGCCTGCGGCGCACCAGTCATGGTGGATTCCGCCAAGCGCGATTTTGTAGCCCAGTGCCAGTTACCCGTGGATGAGTTTTACGCCGACTCCTTTACCTCGGAAGCGGATTTGGCGAATTAAACGAATGCTGCTCATCGGGAGGGTAACGCCTCCCACTTCCCGCTAATACAAAGCCAAACCATTCCTTATTCTTTCGCAGTCAATTGGGTAACGGTTTTTATACCTTGCATAATTATTCAACTCAACTACTCAATTCTCTGGTGATTTTATGAAAAAATATCATTTCTTGGGCTTGGTTTTGACTGCGACGCTACTGAGTTCAGTTGCATATGCGGAAGAAGCACCAAAATATCTTCAGTTAGCGAGAGATTTTGTCAGTTATACCAAACAAGAAAATAATCACTATTCGAACAGCCACATCTACACCAAAATGCCGGGTGATTTGTTTGTCAGTGAATATATTGTTTCAACAGACTGCGGCGGCTTTGTTGAAGATATGTTCCGGCGCACTCAATCAGGTGTCCTCGAACAGATCAAAACCAAAAAATTTAAGCACCGCTTCAGTATTCACGACTGGCATCCAAGTATAGAAAAAGAAGAAGCATTCACGCTCATCAAAAAAATAACCGATGTGCACCCGGGTGATGTTGCTGCATGGTTGTATACGAATATGACAGTGCACACCTTGCCAGGTCATATTTTATTCATTGATTCTGAACCCGTTAAAATCAAGCCAAGAAAACCACAAGTTGACGGTCTGGATCAGTACGAAGTTGCCATTATTGATACCTCCCAGGAAGCAAAGAGCCGGGACGACACACGCTATGTCAGTGACGCCGCGTTACGCGACGAAAATGAGGCAAAGGGCAAAGAGCGCGGTTCGATGGCAAGCCCGAATCACAAAGGCGTTGGCCGCGGCCATATCCGCTTCTACGCGGATGCAAATGGCGATATCAAAGGCATCGCCTTCAGTTTTGATAAAGCAAAATTTCATCCTCATCTGACCGATTGGAATATCGTTGTTGGCCGACCGCGCTTAAAATCCTGACTCTGCCGACAACAGAACTTTCTCTGAATTTTTTCTGAAATATTTTTTATCGCTGCGCGTAAATTTATTTTGACGCAGTGCGCAAAAAGTCCTACTATCCGCTTTATGAAAATTTTTGCCGACATGTCCTCACCAAATATCGCGCGACGTCGCAGCTCGCTATTCGAGCCTGGGACTATGTACGAGTGAGCGTGCGCGGAAGATGAGCAGCACCACAAGTATCAAGCCACAGGCATCACCTGTGGCTTTTTTGTTATTCAGCACCTGATATCACTCTTTATTCGCCCTTACCCCTCTTTTTCACCCCTGCTTTTACGACTTTAGGAGTCTTGAAATGGAATTCAGCCAGTACAACGTTAACGCTCTGATGTACATCACACCGCGCCCAGAAATCGTCTTTACGGAAGGCAGTGGCATGTGGCTGACGGATAACAATGGCAAGCGCTATCTTGATTTTCTGCAAGGTTGGGCGGTCAATTGTCTGGGCCACAGCCCAGCGGTGATCCACGACGCACTGGTAGCGCAATCGAAAAAATTGCTTAATCCTTCACCGGCTTTCTACAATGCACCGATGATAGAGCTGGCCACGATGCTGACCGAGAAATCTTGCTTTGACCGTGTATTCTTTACCAACAGTGGTGCAGAAGCAAACGAAGGCGCGATCAAGTTGGCACGCAAATGGGGTCAGTTGAACAAAAACGGCGCGTTTGAAATCATCACTTTTGATCACAGTTTCCACGGTCGTACTCTGGCAACGATGTCAGCTTCCGGCAAACCGGGCTGGGATACCATCTTTGCACCGCAAGTCACTGGTTTTCCCAAAGCGGATCTGAACGATATCGATTCCGTTAAACAACTGATCACAGATAAAACCGTTGCTGTCATGCTGGAGCCAGTACAAGGTGAAGGTGGCGTGATTCCTGCCTCGCCAGAGTTCATGCAGCAATTGCGTGCACTGACTCAAGAACACGGTATCTTGCTGATCGTGGACGAAGTGCAAACAGGTATGGGACGTACTGGCGAGCTGTTCGGCTATCAATTGTCTGGCATTGAGCCCGACATCATGACACTGGCAAAAGGCATAGGTGGCGGCGTTCCTCTGGGTGCCTTGCTGTGCCGCGAAGCAGTCGCCTGCTTTGTTCCTGGCGATCAAGGTGGTACATACAACGGCGCACCGCTGATGACTGCGGTCGGTATTGCGGTGTTGAAAGAAGTCAGCAAACCAGAATTTCTGGCTTCGGTAAAAGAAAAAGCTGCGTATCTGAGTGCTGAACTGTTGAAACTCTCGGAAGAATTCGGCTTGCAGGGAGAGCGTGGCGAAGGCTTGCTGCGCGCGCTGAAACTCGGTTCGAATATCGGTGCCCAGATTGTTGAAGCGGCGCGGAATATGGCGCCTGTCGGACTGTTGCTGAACTCGCCACGTCCTGATCTGCTGCGCTTCATGCCAGCGCTGAATGTCACAAAAGATGAGCTGGATCAGATGCTGGCGATGTTGCGTGAAGTCTTGCAGCAATTGAAAAAATAATCTCACAGGCTGTGATGCAGGCAATTCATCGCCTGCATCTTCAGTTGCTTTGTTATTATTTAATTAAATAGTCATCGCAAAAAATGTTGGAATAGATACAATGAATGTTTTCACATTCACCACTATTTTATGCGATGCATTTTCTCCTTCATTGTCAGGGCACCTGCTTATTTTCTGCTGGTGCTTGCTTGCCTGTCACCCTCCTCATTTGCAACCACTCTGGCAGCCACTCAGACTGCCAGCATTCCGGTAGAACATTTTTTCAAGACTCGGGACTTCAGCGCTGCCCATTTTTCACCTGATGGGCGCAGCATCGGCATGCTTATGCCCGGAACCAATGGCCGGATTTCTTTATTTGTCCTCGACATCGGTAGCACTCAGCCAACGCTGATTGCAAACTATGAAGATAAAGATGTGCGCTCTTTTCACTGGGTCAATAACGAACGGCTGATTTATGATCTGACCGATCTGCAACTCAAGGAAAGCAGCACCTTCTTCGGCCCCGGTCTGTATGCAGTCAACAAAGATCGCAGCAAACGACTGCGCCTGGTCACACATCAATTTACAGGAGGAGCAACGAGTGTCAGCGGTTCTGCATTGGCCTGGTACACGTTTTTTCTTGACGTTGTGAGTGGTTCTGCCACACCGGATATTTATGTCGTGCAAAGTGTTGAATCCGGCTCCAATGTGGTCGATTTATATCGCCTGAATACCTTGACCGGCAATATGCAATTGATTCCGCGTCCGGGCAAAGTCACCAAATGGGTGATCAACAGAGATGGTGTGCCGAGTGTGGTAGAAACGATAGACGGGCCGCAAGCGCATCTGTTCTATCGCGACCCAAAAAAGAATGAATGGCGCAAACTGGCAACATCCATCTGGGCTTCCAGCGACAGAATTGATCCTGTACTGTTCAGTACGGATAAGGAGTTATATGTCCGTGCAAACAATGGTAAAGATACCAGAGCACTGTACCGGATGAATCTGGATACCAGCCAGCTGGATGCTGAACCCGTGATTGCGCTGAAAGGCTATGACCTCGCAGCCAATCTGGTGTACAGCGAGCGGCAAAAGAAAGTGCTGGGCATGCACTATGAAATGAGCAAAATATCGACTGTCTGGTTCGACCCCGCGTTGAAGGAAATGCAGCAGCAGATTGATGCGATGTTACCTGCCACCATCAATCAGGTGTCGTTCGCGGATAGGGCAGATGCGCGACTGGCGCTGGTTCACGCGTTTTCAGATGTCGATCCGGGCAGTTGGTATTTGTTTGATCTGGACAAGAAAACGCAGATTCGTCTCGGCGTTACTAAAAAAGAGATTGTGCCAGAGCAGATGTCAGAAAAAAATATGGTCCGGTATCGTGCCCGTGACGGGTTGGAGATTCCGGCTTACCTGACGCTGCCAAACGGTAGTCAGGGGAAAAATTTACCGATGGTTGTGCTGGTACATGGCGGTCCTTACGTGCGCGGAGGACACTGGAGCTGGGATCCGCAAGTGCAGTTTCTGGCATCGCGTGGCTATGCGGTGCTGGAACCGGATTTTCGTGGCAGTACTGGTTATGGCGACAAACACTTCCGTGCCGGCATGAGGCAATGGGGGCTGGCAATGCAGGATGATATTGCCGACGGTGCGCAATGGGCAATCGCGCAAGGCGTTGCCGATCCACAGCGCATCTGTATCGCCGGTGCGAGTTACGGCGGTTATTCTGTGCTGATGGGGCTGATCCGCAATCCAGAACTGTTTCGCTGTGGAGTGAACTGGGTGGGCGTCACGGATATTAATCTGCTCTACGACATTCAATGGAGCGATATGTCTGACGAGTGGAAACGCTACGGCATGCCGGTATTGATCGGAGATCAGAAAACGGATGCCGCCCAGCTCAAAGCCAGCTCACCGCTGGAAAATGCGGCACGGGTCACTCAACCACTCCTCATGGCCTACGGGAAAAAAGATCATCGGGTGCCGATTGAACATGGAGAAAAATTCTATCGTGCGGTCAAAGATCACAACCCTGCTGTCGAGTGGATTGTGTATCCGGAAGAAGGGCATGGCTTTCGCGTACTGAAAAACAATGTGGATTTCTGGACGCGTACCGAGCAATTTTTACAGCGAAATATCGGGCGCTGAATAGGAGATGTGTTGATCACGCGTGAATACCGTGTAGATGCCGCGTAGATGCTACGTTGGTGCCACGTTGATGATGCTTTGATGGCATATTCATCGTGCTTCGATCGTGCATTGGTCATGCGTTGGTGTAGCCTTGAATCCATATCGCTTGCGGAATAGTGACGTTCCATCTTCCGCAAGCAATAGCGGTCACTCGATATCAGTTACCCGATATCAACCCCGCAATCATCCCTCAGTCATCCCTCACTAAGCGCTCAAAATCGCCAGCTTCGTAATTCTGATATTCGATGCTTTTCATATACTCCCCTGCTATTTGTTATTTTTCGGCCGTTTGTCCATGTAAATAAAGGCAGAAAATAAATACTGGAGAGGAGTATATTGATCGGGTTTGATGCAAAATATCATGCATGTTGATCTGCCGGCGCAAAATCCTGCTTACGGTTTGATCACAAAATGCAATACGGAACGGGCTGGCAAGGTATAGCTGAATTTGTTTTTGCTGATATTACTCACGGAAGTTCTGGCCGTAATCGCGGTATTCGTGCCGCTGACACCCCAAACTTGCGCATACTTGAAGTTGACAGGGTTATTGATCTGAATACTGCTGGTCAAGTTACTGTTCTGACGATTGATCGCCACGATATGCAGCGTATTAGGGTCATTCGCACTGACGGCTGCGTAGATGCTGGCGCTGGTGTTATTGCTGGAAATAGCTCGTACAGAGAGTTCAGGAAATATCGACTGAGCACCGTCATAGTTACGGAAAATTTTAAACCCTGACGCAATAAATCCCTCGGCATCGCCAAAATAGGTCGCCAGATAGACGCCTTGCTTACCAAACGCACCCAGTGCATCCGCCTGCGCAATGGCACCGGTGATATCCGTTTTTCCACCAAAATCGTATTCGGTGACCGCCAGCTTGGTTCCGGGATAGAAATCATTAATCGCCTGCTGCAATTTCGGTAACATCTGCAAACCCCGTCCATCGGTGAATCCATTTCCCGACTGCGTGATCCAGCTCGGTTCCACATAACTGGCATCCCACAAACTGCGTGCGGCCTGAACGCGGTCAGCCGCATTCGACGAGGCTTGCGGATAATAGTGGAACGAGAAAACATCCAGCAAACGATTACCGGCAGTTGTCGATGCCTGGCGCATTTTTGCCAGATACGCATTGGCAAAGGTCATGCCGTTATAGCGATAACGATCGCCGGTATTATTGGTCAGATAGGGTTCGGCATTGTACTGATTCCAGTCAGCGGGCTGATGCGACTGACTACCGTCCCAGATCGACCACAAACTGAACAAACCAAGATAACCGCTCAGCGCCGGCCCATAGGTTTCTGCGCTGGCGTCCACGCGTTTGACGGTGGTTGCCAGGGCAGAATTGCGCTGTATCACGTCGCTCGCCGTTGTGAGTGTGGGATACAGGTTGGCATGCGTTCCGGCATCGCCACTGGCAGTTGCCCAGTGATGCCAGAGATCCGGCTCATTATCCAGCTCATATGCCTTGATGCCACGGGCAGTGGCGGCAGAACCATATTGCTGCAATAAAAACTGTAATTCTTCATCAATATAAACAACGCCATCCGTCAACGACGGCGTGGAAGTATAGGTTCCGGCGCTGGCTGGCTTGTCGTTGATAATCGACACCCAGCGCGCAGTATCGACATTCGATGGACCTGCGCTGCTTTGCCAGAGGTCATAGCCCTGACAAGTGGATGGCGGATAAAGATTGATAATATCTTTGGGCAATTTACCGGCAGCGGGTAATTGCAGCAAGGAGTAGACGCCCAGTGTCAGCGACTGATCCTGAAAACTTTTTAAGGCGGCGCCGGGAGCGTAATATGCCAGGCCGTTGTTCTGACTCGGGCTACCGGCGCCTGAGGTGGCGCTGACAGCCGCATTGGACGAATTGCACCAGTCAGCACCAGAATTGCTGACGCCATTTTCCCAGTTATAGCTGGTCATGGTATTACCACCCAGACGGCGTGAACGCAGGTTCAATGACTGCAACTGCGACAAGCCGCCCTGATTATCCCACCCCGCCCGATTGGTACCATCCGCATAAGCGTTGTAACCATAGATCAATGGGCTGATGGATTTTCTTTCCAGTTGCGTATCCACCGTAAAACTCACGCTTTGCGCCCATCCCTGCGAACAATAAAGGGCAACGGACAAGCTCAATACCATTCTTGGGAAGCATGATTTTTTCACGGGACACCTCGGGGAAAGAAGTTAATTTATTTCCACATGGAAATATTTAACCCGGAGTATGTCAGATTTTTTATATTATTAGTTGCCGCAAAACAACATTTATATTTCAGCATTGCCGATCAAGCTACACCTTGCGGATAAAAAACCCGTCCGCTGACGTGATCAAGCGCCATCGCACACGCCGAACTGAATGCCATTGAGTACATGAAACGTCCTCTCCGGTTGCCCTCTTTCCTGCGTTTCTCCTCGTAGTTTCTCCTGACCAGAAGAAGTTCACCGCCCCAAATCGATATGACTGAACCGCGAGGCGACCAATATCAGATACCTTGTGTTGATACGGCAATCCTTATTACGTATCGTCATGATTTTTACATTTTATTACGTATCATTTTATTAATTTCATAACATCGAGCCGTAGAATCAATGACGACCATATTTCTCGAACACAAAGAAGCAATATCCACACGACCGCTCAATAAGCTGGCAAGCAGCACATTGGCCATGTCATCTTGTTGTCCGTTGGCATTACGCCTGCTGTTACTTACGATCATGTCATGATGAATGAAGCAAAACTGATACTGAATGAATTGCAGGACTTCATCCGGACGCTGCTGCGCATACGCAAGCCGCGTGAATTACCGCCGCCGGGGCCAAAACCCGCGTTTGGCAGCACGATTGTATTGAACAACCTGAAAATCCAGCTATTTGTCTCGATTGATTACGAGCAATGGGAATGGCTGACGCACAAAGGCTGGCGCACCATGGACCAACGCATCAACCGTCGTCGTTACTACAAAGTTCCACGCAAAGCCGTGCAGCGCCTGCTGCATGCCAGCACAGAAGAACGGGAACAACTGCATCAGCAAATTCTGGACTACCGCTACAGTCGCAAACATCACGCCTGAATTCCGCCTGAATTTCATCTATAAAGGGGGAGTATGTAGATAAATCGCCCCATTGTCGTGAGAATAAAAGGCACCTTCAAAAATACTCTACCCAGTATATTTTAGTATCCCAAGCTACCCTACAGCACCGTTAGCAGCAGAAATGCGATTTCCCACATCGACTGCCGATTGGCGCGATCACCAGCAAATGGCACTATTGGCAATATTCAAGCAGGCTGCAAGCGGGTAAAATGCCGCATGCAAAATTTTAGTGATGAACCTCACGTCCAGACCGACGACGAACTCGCTCTGCAGACGTTTTTCAAACCCGGCATATCCCCAGACGACGTTGCCCCTGTTTTTCTGCTGAAACGCGCCCAGCCTTTATTGCAGGCATTCACAGCGCTGTTCCACGGCGGATTCAACAGCGTCTTGCTGCGCCTGCTGGTCTTGCGCGAACTGACCGCCGATGTCGATACGCCCTCGCTGACGCGCGCGGACATCAATAGCAAACTCGCCTATCTGGAAGCGGACAGCCTCGACACCGTATTGTCACGCTTACGCTCCACCGGCCTGCTGAGCTGGGATGCCAGCCAGTCGGTATACCGGATTTCGCCATTGGCCAGAAATGTGCTGGCGGCTCTCGAATCCCTGATTCAGGTGGACGACCACGGCGATCAGGCAGAGATGAGCTATATGCTGACGCAGGTGGCGGGCGCACAAGCCGTCGGCGGCGTGTCGGTAGAACAATTGCATCATTTGCTGGGACGACTGATCGAGTTGACCGAAGAATTTTCCGATGCCATCGCCTCCGGCTCAGAATTTCAACTGCGCACAGCACAACAAAAATGGCATACCGCCTGCGACTGGGTAGAAAAAGGCTCGCAGATTATTCACGCCATCACCAACGATAGCCGCGCCGACGCGGCGACACACCGCGCCGCACAAGCCATCGGACGGGCGCAGAGCGCGTTGCTGAATATGCAGGGCATGTTTTCCCGGGCGTTGAACCAGATCGAGCGGCAGCGCGTCCATCTGGGGCAATCCGGTTTATCCACCACCGATATTAAAACCTGGCTGCTGCATCACCCCGATCTGGCATCACTCGCAGACGATGCACTGGCTTACCCGATGACGCCCTTGTTCATCACCCCTTCGGAGATGATCGACGTAGCAGAAAGCGAATTGCTGGCCCACCGCGTATCCGCCGTTGCCAATGCCCTTCCTGCGGGTGAAAATGCGCCAGAAATTGCCGGTGACGATGGTGATGCCCTGCTCGAACTCGATCACTGGCTGGCACGCCTGAGCAAGCTACAGCAGATACAACCCGGCAAGCACGGTGTTGCGCTACAAGAGGTACTGTTACCATCCAGTTTTTCGGTGGCATCGTATCGCGCCTCGCTGCTGCCCTTGCTCGGCGATGCCAACGAATCCGCCCTGCAAGGCGCAACTGCCGCACTGGCGCGCTTACCGCTGTCATTTCAGTCCGAAGATAAAATGCAACGCATTGCAGATCCCCACATTGCCGCGATCTCCGTTGCCACGCTTGCACCCATTGCACGCATTACACCTAATGACCCTATGGCACCCGCAACAGCCGTTGCCCCCCTCACAGCATTGAACAAAACAGAATGACCGAAGACGCACAATTCCTGATCGCCCGCCTGCTGGCGCACCAAACTTTGCGCCGTGAAGACAAACTCGTCAAACGCGCTTTATCGGATGAATTATTCCGCGCCGATGTGGATGCCCGTCTGAAAGCGTGCGGCATGAAATTCATCGACAACGTCTATGCAGACCATGTCACGCTGGCATTGACACGCGATAGCGAGTCTAAAGTATTCGGCACCCGTGAGACCTGGCAAAACAATAATTTCAGTCTGGCGCGCGATGGCGTGGCACTGTTGGTCGTGCTGTGGTCGCTGATCATTCTGCCCAAGCGCGAACGTCAGGAAGCCCATCAACTCGCCGCCGAAGACCAGAATGATATGTTCGGCAAAGACAAACCCATGCCACGCGCAGAAGATACCTCGATTGGTATTTCCTATCGCGCCCTGCTGGCAGATTTTGGCGACAAGCTCGGCAAAAAAACCCGCATGGATATGAACCTGGGACAACTGGTACGCTACGGTTTTGTGGAGCGTAAAGGTGATCTGATCGTCGAAGGCCCGCTGCTGGATTTAATGATGGATACCGATACGCTGAAAGACCGCATCATCAATGGCGCGCTGTCGGATATTTTCCAGATTCCGGCAGCACGCACGCCAGCCGTCATCCATCCGGCATTGGTCCGTGATGGCAATCTGCCAGTCGAAGTCGACGCCGGCATCAATGACGAAATCAATGAAAAAATCAATGACGGAATCGATTCCGTCATTGATACTGAAATGAATACTGAAATCGATCCTGGCGTTGCGGAAATTGATGTGAAAACCACCGCAGAAACCCTCACCGATATTTCTGAAAACACTGCCGCGGATAGCAGCGCAGATATTCACCCTGAAAAAGAATAACCGACATGTTTCACATCAAATCACTGGAACTGGTGCACTGGGATTACTGGCAGCGCATTAAAAATATTCCGCTCGATGCCAAGATCATCACCATTGCCGGACAAAACGGTTCAGGGAAAACCACGCTGCTCGACGCCTTGCGCACCTTGTTCGGACTGGAGTGTTCGATGGGCCGCTCCTATAAACATTACGCCCGCCATTCTGGCCAGCAAACGGCGTGGATACGCGCGGTCGTGGATAACAGCGCGGTCGGTCCGCAAATTTCTAACCGCCCTTTCCGCATGTCGGGTCTGTATGAAGACGAAGTCACCCTGTTTTGTAAAATAGAAAAAAATGGTGGCGACTGGAAACGTCAATACCTGATGCGCAGCGGCAAAACCGAGATCGAAGAAATTCAGGAAGCCAATGACTGGCTGGGCGTGGAAAGCTATCGCAAACGCCTGTCCCATGCTGGTTTATCCAATGCGATGGGCAAGGTACTCGCGCTCGAACAGGGCGAAACCGACAAGCTGTGCGAATACGCGCCACGACAATTACTCGACCTGGTATTCCAGGTATTTGGCGATAAAGAAGTGCTCGATGCCTATGATGATGCGAAACGCCATCAACGTGATACCGAAACCGAATTGCAACGCTTTGAGACGGAACTTGAAAGCGCGAAAACCAATCTCGAAGGCTTGCGTCTGCGCGTTGCCAATTATCATCAGTGGGAAGGCCTGAACAAAGAAAAACGCGATTTGCAGGAAGAGATTTTACCTACCCTGCAATATCACGAAGCACTGGCGCAAGCTGCGGCTACCAGCCAGTCGCTGCGCGCCAGCAAACGTTTTCTGACGACACAGGATCAGGCATTATCCGATCGTCGTCAGCAACTGGCGCAACAGGCACAACAGGTCAGTGAAGCCAGACAAGCAGAGGCCGCGCTGGAAGCAGAAGAATCTGCATTGCGTGAAAAACTGCAACAGATCAATGCCAAACTCAAGCCACAGGAAAGCCTGCTGGAACAAAAAGCACGACTGCAAAAATTAGCGGCCGAAGCAGATGCTGATGTCGCGCATATTGCCGATGATCTGGAAAAAAAAGAAGCCGAACTCTCACGTCTGAAATCAGAACGCGATGCCTTGAGCCAGCGGATTGCCAGCGACATGGATACCATTGCCGCGCTACAAGGAAAGTCGTCCCTCCCCGATCCAGAGAATGTGCGGCATATGCGCCGCGCATTGAACGATGCAGGTATCGCACATTGCATGTTGCCGGATATTGTTGAGGTCACCAACCCGCAATGGCAAGGCGCGGTCGAAGGTGTATTGCGTGCGTATACCTCGATCATCTTGCTCGATAAAGCCAGCGATGCGTCAGCGGCATATCGCATCGGTGAAAAACAAAAATACAGTCATTTTATTGTTCCAGACAGAATCAGCGCACCGGTTGTCAAAAACGGCAGCCTGCTATCAGTCATTAATTTTACGGCACAGGCACCGGCCTGGCTGATTGAGCAATTACAACGTATTGATACCGTTCTCTCGGTCGACGCGGGAATGAAACTGCCACGCTCACAAGAGTGGATTACACCGGATGCGTATCATTTTGAACGTCGCGGCGGACGCTCTTTATTTGTCGAAGCTTCACGCTACCGCTTTGGTCATGCAGGTCGCACACAACGTCTGGAAGCGTTGCAAAAATCCTTGCCGCGCCTGCAATCACAAGAAGATGTGCTGACCATGAACATCAGCAAACTTGCCGGTGACATCAGCGCGTACAAGGCGCGTCTGGCGGGTGTTGATGCGGCGAAAGAATTGAGTGCGCGGCATCCCGAGTTTGAAGAAGCGGCTCGCAATACACAACCGTTAAAGCAGCAGCGCATGGAAGTCGGCAGCCGCCTCGGAGAGATCGCGCCGCTATTGAAAGCAGCGACAGAACAACGCTCCGTCGCCCATCTGAAATGGGAACAGGCCAAGGCTGCTATCGCGGATGCAGAATCGCAATTAAGCACCTCCGAAAAACGCCACGCTGAAGAACGCCGGGTGCAGTTTGAAACGCTGAAGAGTATGCGCCACACCTGGCATACGCTACCACCAAACTGGAAGCGGGCCTCGCATCGCAAAGAACTGGTGGCGGAGCATGAAAACGTGCACCAGATAGAATTGCGTCTGCGCAGTCTCGCCAACAATCTGGCACGCGATGACTGGGAAACCGATGCCACCGTGGTGGATCAGTACACTCGTCTGAATGCCTTGTTACAAGGTCGCCAGGCAGAAACCGACGAGCGCCGCTATCAAAACAACCGCGCAATGGAGGCGACGATCAATGCCCGTGCCGCGTATATGGACAGGCTGCGTTTCACGATCAAAACGTATAGCAAAAATATCCGGCAACTCGGAGAACTGGCGGGTATTGAGGTACATACCGATCCGGTCAAACTCGAAAATGATGATATCCAGCTGGCACAAGCGGGTCTGCATGTGCGTTTCAAATTCGATGGAAAAGGCCCGATCGGCATGAACGATGGCGAAGCGTCGGGTGGTCAGCAAGTGATGAAATCACTGATTCTGTTGATTGGATTATTGAAATCAGAAGATGGCTCCGGCGGCTTTGTATTTATCGACGAACCGTTTGCTCATCTGGATATCCGTAACATTCAGCTAGTCGGTGAGTTTTTGAAAAACACCGATGCGCAATATCTGATGACCACACCGTTGACGCACAACACTGATGTCTATGATCCTTCAGAACTGACGCTGATCACCAGCAAAAAGAAAAAGGATACAGAATGGGCGCAACCGATTTTTGTATTGCAACGACGGACAGAAAAATCGCGTGATGCACGCGCCTGAGACTGTTCATTCCGGGATTCCGTAATTTCAGCATGAACACGATATCCGGAAACTCATCAGTGCGGACGCTTCTGCGCTGATGAGTGCAAATGCAATTGATGTAACTGGATAATTGCCTCGTGCGTTGGTGAGGCGATGGCATCTTTTAATGTGTAGATATCGAGCGCGTCATAAAAGGCTTGCTGGGCTTTATCCAGAATCGCTTTCAACTGACAATTCCCTTTCAGGCTGCAGGCTGGTTTGCTGCAATCAATCAACTCTGTATGGCCCTCTAGCTGGCGGATAATCTGCCCCAGCCGATAGGTGTGCGCTGCCTGCGCCAGCACCATGCCTCCGCCTTTACCGCGCGTCGTCACGATCCAGTTCTGCTGCGCCAGAAAATGAACGACCTTGACCAGATGATTGCGCGATACCGCAAACTGCTCCGCGATTTCACTGATGGTGACAGGCTCATCACGATCTGGATACGTCAGATAAATCAGTACACGTAATCCCAGATCAGTAAAGTGAGTAAGTTGCATGCGTTATCGTCTTTACGAAAATGGCAAAAAGAAAAAGAGATCAGGCCAGCGAGCGGAACATTACCGACATCAGTGACTTAGGCGGCTTAGGTGGCTTAGGTGGCTTAATTGAGATCACCGGGATCATTTAAGTCACCGTCTACCATCACCTGCCGGCCTGATAATATCTTCTATTATGCCGCAACACCACCGCTGCCAAAAGCTTCCATATGGATGCGCTGTGCATCAACACCCAGTGCTTTCAGGCTGGCAATCTGCGCCTGCATGAATGGCTTAGGACCGCATACGTAGTAGTCGGCCTGCGGTTGTATCGCATACTCTGCAATTGCCATCAGATCAATGCGACCTGTGCGATCGTAATCGCGGTCACGCACGTCCTGCTCGCGTGGTGTTTCGTAATAGACCGTGCTGTTCATGCCGGGATATTGCTGCTGTAATTCACGCACACGCTGCCTGAATGCATGAACACCACCATGACGGCATGCATGAATAAATTGCACCGACCGCGCTGGCTGCGTCTTTGCCAGATATTCCAACATCGATAATTTTGGTGTCACGCCCACACCGGCGCTGATCAGCACCACCGGGGTATCACGATCCTGATGCAGAAAATAATCGCCCATCGGTGGCGCAACATCAATCAACGCACCTTCAGCAATGCTGTCATGCAATACTTTCGACACCATACCGCCCGGCGTATTCGTGGCACCAGTTTCTTTTTTTACCGAGATACGCAGATAGGCATTACCAGGCGCCGCAGACAAACTGTATTGACGCGGCTGCATCAGTCCCAGTTCAGGCACCATCACCCGTACTGAAAGGTACTGGCCGGGACGATAATCCGGCACCACACCACCGTCGGCGGGTACCAGATAAAACGACGTAATTTCTTCACTCTCGGCCACTTTTTGTTGCACACGGAAACTACGCCAACCCGTCCAGCCACCATCCTGAGTCGCCGCCTGCTGATAAATTGCCTGTTCCTGAGCGATCAGAATGTCGGCCAGTTGCCCATAAGCAGCAGCCCAGGCGGCAATCAGCTCATCGTTGGCGGCGTCACCTAACACTTCGCGGATGGATGCCAACAAATGCTTACCGACGATAGGATAATGTTCAGCACGTATTCCCAGACTGGCATGCTTATTCGCGACCATCGTCAATACCGGCTGTAAGACACCGGGGTTCTCGATGTGTTCAGCATATGCCAGCACGGCCATGGCCAACGCCTGCTGCTGGCTACCGTTTTGCTGATTGCCCTGATTGAAGATGGATTTCAATTCAGGATTATGGGTGAACATGCGTGCATAAAAATGACGCGTCAGTGTCACACCATGCTCCCGAAGCACAGGTATCGTCGCTTTGATCAACTCTTTGGTCGGCATGTCCAGCATAAAAATCCTTTTTAAATATATTTAAAATGCATGTTTAAAAACAAAAAAATGACCTGCTTTCTTGCTGAACACGATGAAACATCCTGATGCTCCGTCATCACCAAGACGGACAAAAACTGAGGATACAATCAGCGAAGAATAAAAACAGGTGACGGGAAATATCTTACCCGATTAAATATGTATTTTCAATATACCTTTAAAATCACCACAAATAGTTAATGCCTGCTAATCCCTGCCGATCCTGTTAATACCCGAAAATACCCGAATCAAATACCTGACTCAGTCAGCTGCACACGGTCAGCGACTGAATCATGCATATCGATGGATTGATCAACACATCAGCGCACCGGCAATTTGCCATGCACCCGAACACCGCTCAGCGCACCATCGTTGGGGGAGTATACAATCGGGCAGTTCACAATAATCGGTGTGGGCACGAGATCAATGCGTCTCTTTTCTTCTGCTTCCAATATTTCTTCTTCAGAATGCAGTACGTGTGGCGTCACACCAGTGCGCCATGTCACCATATAGACCTGCCATAAGGGAGTATAAGAATCGCTGGTACTACGCGCCCCCAGTGGTTCTGGTGCGGAACCAAAAACACTTCCCTGCTCTGCGTTGGTAAATTTATACACACGGTCAAGTGCAGATGGTTGCCCTGGCTGCCCGGGTTGCGCAGGTTGAGGCGCCCTGATCAGCGCCGACAAACGCGGTACATAATTGGTACCAGTTTGTTGCGCCATCGCCTGATCCGACATGTCAGTTGAAATGTAATACAACAATTTCCCCTGATACCAACCTGCCAACAAAGGTAATTCGACTGTCGGCGCGGCAGATGCCGCAGTTGCAGCAGTTGCAGCAGTTGCGCCCTTCACCGCACGTGATTTAACGGCATCAGCAGCAAAGCCCTGGCTGATCGACAAACTCAATGCACAGATGCTGAGAAGTATTCGCATATCGTCCTTGGTCATGAATGAACTGTGATAAAAATAAAGTAAGGGCAACATATCACTCAGCTAGCAGCCACCCAACCATCCAGCCATAGTATCGCCATCAGGCGCAACGTAACTGCCAACAGTCTCTTGGTCGCCTGCACCCACTATTTCCTTACAATACCGGTATCCGACATACTACTCTGGATGCGAGACGTCTTTGCGGGCAGTTACATGCTGGAGTGCGGGTGCAGATGTAAGCGGTGTTCATTGGCTTCCAGCGCTGTCTGGCAAGCGATGCAGCGCTCGGCTGTTGGCTCGGCCTGCAAGCGTACAAAAGGAATCGTCTCGCCGCATTCGATACAGACATCCGAGACATTTTCGCTCAGGCGGGCACGGGCACGCTGCAAGGCTTGCCACTCTGTATGCTGATGCAGATACTGGGCAACAGCATCGTGACTAAGTACGTCGGCAATGGCATCATCGCCAGCACCAGCTTCCACCTGAAAATATTGCGGCTGATGACGACGTAATTCGTCATGAATCTGTTGTTGCAAAGCGGCGAGTGCCTGCGTCAGTTGCTGTTGTTCGTTGGATGTCAGACTCATGCTTGCTCCAGAAGTGAGAAATATAAAAAAATATTGCCGCATATTGCAATGAATACGGTAAGGAATACGGCAACATCCCTTACAGCTCAAGCCTAAAGCAAACAAGCGACGTCCTTTTGATACCGCGCAATTTTTCCCGGCAAAATCAGATCATCAGACATTTTCCTGAAATAATATTGCAGTATTCTTGCACGAATCATTATCAAACCGTTCATGAATAGAAAGTTCCTGTTCACTTCCGGCCGATTTCTCATGAATTTTCATGAGTTTCACGAATATTTAAATTACTGATATCTGATTTCCCCTAGTCCTCTACCTCATCTACCTCATCTACCACGATAGCGACAATCCTCCTATGAAAATGCGTACTCCCACGACGTGGCATGCCATGCGCCGCACTGTTTTACATCTTTGCATCACCACCGCAGCCGCCTCCTGCACTCTCACAGCATTGCCATTGATGGCAGCCGAAAAACCTGCGCAGCCCAAGCTGGTCGTGGTGCTGGTGGTTGATGGACTGCCACAGGAGCAGGTCGTGCGCTATCGTGACCAGTTTGGCCAGGGAGGATTGCGCCGCCTGCTCGATCAAGGTGCCTGGTTCAGCGATGCTCATCAGGCGCATGGCGTGACCGTGACGGCTGTCGGACATTCCGCCATACTGACTGGTGCCTATCCCTATCAGCACGGCATTATCGGTAATAACTGGATTGATCCCAAAACACTGGCGTCCGTGTATTGCACCGAAGATCGCAACAATACCTACATCGGGGAAGAAACCAAACCCAGCGACGGTACATCTCCTGCGAATTTAAAAGTCAGCACACTTGGTGATGAGCTGCGTTATGCCACCGGTAAGCAATCGAAGGTGATCACGGTTTCCGGCAAGGATCGTGGCGCGATCCTGCTGGCAGGAAAAACCGGCACTGCGTATATGTACATGGATAAAACCGGCAATTTCGCCAGCTCAACCTACTACATGCAAAACCATCCGCAATGGGTGCAAAGCTATCAGGCGAGCAAGCCACAAGACCGTTTTTACGGCAAAGAATGGCGTCCGTTACTGGCAGACTATGCTTATGTGAACGATGTACGGGATGATCTGCCATCAGGCACGGCGGCAAGTACGGGCAAACAAGATCGTTTCCCGTTTCCGTATTACAGCGAAAATGGCAAACCCGATGCTGACTATTACAACAAGCTGAAAACCGGCCCGTATCTGGATGAACTGACGCTGGACTTTGCCCGTGCTGCCATCGAAGGAGAGCAGCTTGGTAAAAATCCGGCAGCGGTACCCGATGTGCTGGGCGTGAGTTTGTCGAGCCATGATTACGTCAATCATGCCTACGGTCCGGAAAGCAAAATGTCGCATGATCACCTGCAAAGACTGGATCGCCTGCTGGCAAATTTCTTTAGCTATCTGGATAAGCGCGTGGGTCTGGATAATACGCTGGTCGTATTCACTGCCGATCATGGCTTTCCGAATGTACCTGAATTTTCACAAGCAAATAAATTTGATGCCAAGCGCCTGGATTTTAAAAATAATCTGACTGCATTGAATAAACAACTGGCAGAACAATTCGGCGTTGAACAACTGGTGTCCAAATGGTCGGCGCCAAGTATTTTGCTGAACTATGCCCTGATCGATAAAAAGAATCTGAAGCATGAAGATGTCGAAAACGCTGTCGCCCGTTTTGCCATGAACACAGACGGTATTGCCCATGCCTTCACACGCACACAACTCGAAAATGGCAACGTGCCGGCAACTCGTATTGGCAAGCTGATGCAACGTTCCTGGCACCGCCAGTTATCTGGCGATGTCGTGCTGGTGACCAAACCTTACTGGTATTTTGGCAGCGGCAACAGCGGTACATCGCATGGGTCTCCTTACACTTACGATACAAATGTGCCACTGATGCTGATGGGGAAATCCTGGATAAAACCAGGCAATTATCCGCAGTACGCAGAAGTGATGGATATCGCTCCGACACTCGCACATCTGCTGCATGTACGCCCACCATCCGGATCTGAAGGACGGATTCTGGCAGAAACACTGCGCTGATCTGCTGGCAGTTGTTGTTCACTCCCACGCAAAAAAAGCCGCATGAAGTTTCATGCGGCTTTTTTATTTTTGATGATATCGGGCTTACACAAATGATCAGCGCTCGCCTGCCACCAATATCGATTAACTCTGCCGGTAATTATTCAACATCTTGTAATGACGGCTGTACAGCGCAAATAACGCCGCAGCCAATAGCGCAAATCCGGCAAAGAAAAACATCTGAAATGCGGTAACGCTGATCCCCGTCGTCTTAATCTGTGCCGTCACTGCATTGCTCTTAACACTGGAATTTGCCAGCAGCACCCACAGATTACCAATGGTGACGGATAAATTCCAAAAACTCATGATCACGCCTTTCATTGCCAATGGAGCCTGACTATAAGCAAACTCCAGCCCGGTTGCCGACACCAGCACTTCGCCAAACGTCAGTAAGGCATACGGCAAAATCTGCCAGGTAATCGACAAGGCATTTCCACCATCAATGGCGAGCTGCATAAAGCCGACGACAATCCAGGCAATTCCGGAAAAAGCAATGCCCAGCCCCATACGACGCAACGCAGTCAGTTCAACACCCATCCGCTTGAGCAACGGATACAAAATGAGATTATTGAAAGGAATCAGCAACATCACCAGCATGGGATTAAGCGCCTGCATTTGTGCGGACTGGAACCAGGATGGCTTGGTCATCTGGTCTGCCTGCAACACCCACGTGGAGGCCTTCTGATCAAATAAAGACCAGAACGGTGTGACCAGCGCAAACACCACCAGAATACGCAGCACGGAACGCACGCCATCAACGGCTTCATCCGGGTGAAAGCCGCGCGCCCGTTCCAGTTGCAGCCAAGCTCCCATGCCCCCAAAACCCAGCACCAGTACCAATGCCAGACAAAGCGCTGCGACAATGCCGATGCCAGGAATCAGAAACAAAGAAGCCAAAGCCAATCCAGCGCCCAAAATCGCAATGAAATAACCTGTTCGTGCCTGTCCCGGCACCTGAATACTCAATGCAGTACGCACGACATTCAAAAACGAATGCGGATTTTTTGCCACGGGTGCCACGTGCACATATTGGTGACGCCCACTCCAGAAAACGATGGTGGCGATCAACATCAACAATCCCGGAATCCCGAAAGCGATACTGGCACCGAATTGCTTAAGAAAAATGGGCATCAGTAAGGAGGCAAAGAAAGAACCAAAATTGATGATCCAGTAAAAGCCATCAAATACCTTTTGCGCTAATTTCCTGTTGGACTGATCGAACTGGTCGCCAACAAACGATGTCACCAATGGCTTGATACCGCCAGAGCCAAGTGCGATCAGAAACAAGCCTGTATAAAATCCTTGCCGGTTGTTTTCAAATAAGGCCAGACAGGCATGTCCGCAGCAATACACCAGACTCAGCCAGAATACCGTGTTGTACTTGCCATAAAACCGGTCCGCCAGCCAACCGCCCAGCAAGGGGAAAAAATACACGCCAATCACAAAGGTATGAAACACCTCCTTCGCCATGCCTGCCCGCATACTTTCCGGCATCGACAACAACAGGCTGGTGATCAGAAACGGTGTCAGAATATTGCGCATGCCATAAAAGCTGAAACGCTCACATCCCTCGTTGGCGATAATGTAAGGAATCTGCGGTGGCATTATTGCCTTGTCAGTATGGTCAGCATGATGTGCAGGCTGGGTCATCATTTCTCCTGTAGATTTGTCTTTGCACGATAGGCAAACAAATGTAATAAGCATCGAAGCCGATGGACTTTCGATGCCAGTTAGTATGTGCTGCCGCAATGGATAATCACAGCAACAGAGAGCGAAGTATCCGGATTTGAAAACGGAACGTCAAGCCTGGGGCTGGCCTCGTGCAGATCCCATGACAGAGTACATCGTGAGCATCGCTGCACTGACATTGAAGCTCGCCAACAACTCGCGTGATCATATTATTGCTACCAGTGAGCGCACCATACGTTGGAATAGTGGGCATATGCAGAGGAACTGCGTCGTTCAAAGACAATCAGATTAACATTAGCAAGACAGATAACATTCGATGAAACACTCGAAAATAACATGGGCTGTCGTTTTTTTCAGTATGGCTTTCGGTCAAAGATGAATCAAAGAGTGCGCTACAGTAGCATCGCAAAAGCGTCGGTTTACTTGCATTTGCGGTGTAACTCCGGTAGTCTCGCGCCTCTTCCGCTGCTTGCTATTTTGTATTTCACTGTGTCTGAAACTGTAACGTCGCCTCTTGTTTTAATTGCCACTGATGTCTTTGGTCATACGCCTGCGGTGGCCGGTTTAGTGCGCCAGCTGGCCAGCCCTTGTCTGGTAGTCTCACCGTTTGAAATCGATGATGGAAGCATGCGTTCAGAACAGGATGCGTATCAGGCATTTATTGCCGGTGGAGGCGTTGCTCGTTTTGCCGAAAAAGTCAGTCAGCAGTTGCTCGAACATCAAACGACAATCCGGTATGCGATCGGGTTTAGTGCTGGAGCCAGTGCATTGTGGCTCAATAGTTCCAATGATCTGATGGCGCAGTTGCGTTGCGCGATGCTGTTTTATGGTTCACGCATACGAGACTACCGCCAGCTACAACCCACCTGTCCAGTACGTCTGGTTTTCCCAGAAAAAGAAGCCGCCTTCAAACCTGCCGATCTGGTCGCCGAGCTCAAACTGGCAGGACATCGCGCGGAAATTGCCAAAGGTACCTCGCACGGATTCATGAACTCCTACTCGCGTGGATCATGCGTTAAAACACAAACGCATTACATCAACGAACTGGTCGCTATGTTGCAACACCCCACATTGCGCTCTGCCGCCTGATCGCTGCCCACAAATTCCACAGCGGGAAGTTCAACGATTGAGTTTCCCAAGACCATCCCCTATACTTCGCAACGCGTGACACAATCACCGCCAAATACCTTTGAGCGTTCAAACGCGTTCAGGGGTCGTTGTATTGGTCAGATTATTGAGTTTGCTGAACTGACTGAAATCGTCTGACTGTTTTTTTTTGACATTATTACCTTAACCTATTTTTGCGGAATCGCCGCCACTGCCTACCAGGCAAGGTGCGCTCATCTTTCCGCGCGGAGCCATAAGCATGACCGCCTTTGTATTTAACGAAATCAATTTCGACAACCACGAACAGGTTGTCTTCGCCTCAGAAGCCAAATCTGGCCTGAAAGCCATTATCGCGATCCACAACACCCATCTTGGCCCGGCCATGGGCGGTTGCCGTATGTGGAACTACGCCAGCGAAGCCGATGCCGTACGCGATGTACTGCGCCTCTCGCGTGGCATGACATATAAGAACGCAGTTGCCGGCCTGCCTATCGGCGGCGGAAAAAGTGTCATTATTGGCGATCCCAAAACAGAAAAGAGTCCTGCACTGTTTGAAGCACTGGGCGAAGCACTGGAGCGCCTTGGTGGCCGGTACGTGACTGCCGAAGATGTCGGCACCAGTCCGGCAGATATGGCGAATGTTGCCGCAAAAACCAGCTATGTTGCTGGTCTGGGCGATCGCGGAGATCCATCGCCGTTCACCGCGCTCGGTTGCTTCGTTGGCGCGCAGGCGGCAGTCAAGCATCGCTTTGGGCGCGACAGCATGGAAGGACTGACGGTCGCGTTACAGGGTCTGGGACATGTCGGATACGACTATGCACGTCGCCTGAAACAAGCGGGGGCAAAACTCGTTGTCGCAGATATCGATCAGGCAGCATTGCAACGCGCCCAGGACGAACTTGGCGCAGAGGTTGTCGACATTCATGCCATTTACGATGTCAATGCTGACATTTACGCGCCATGTGCCCTCGGTGCCACCGTCAATGCGGACACCATACAACGCCTGAAAGCCAAGGTGATTGCTGGTGCAGCCAATAATCAACTGGCATCGGCCGATCTGGGTGATGTGTTGCGCCGTAAAGAAATTCTGTATGCACCGGATTTCGTCATCAACGCAGGTGGCATCATCAAGGTATGTTATGAATATCTGAATACGCCAGAAGACGGCATGGATGCGCATGTTCGTCGCATCGGCGAAACCTTAACGGAAATTTTTGTTCGTGCCGATGTCGAAGGTATGGCAACCAGCATCATTGCTGACCAGATCGCCGAAGCCCGATTTAAACAATAATCAGTGACAGCAATCTGAATGGCGTGTCAGCGCAACTTGCAGTGTGCGCTGACACGCCATTCAGCATGGGATACAAGGAGTAACAGGGGATAGCATGGGAAACACCGGATATGCCCGATACAACATATATCCGCCACACATTTGCTGTCAATGATCAAACAACAGTTGACCCATATCCATCAGTCTGCCTGAACCGCCTATTCCAAGGAATATGATACGACCTGCCTTCAGGTTGGCATCCAGCGCGCATTTTGTAACACCACCCGGTAGCCATCCGGATCGGAAAACGTTCGCCCTTTATCGTCCCAATAAGGATTCAGCGATTGGACTGCCAGAAATCCAGCCGCCGACATCCGGTCGCACGCAGATTGCCATTCCTGTGCATCGGCAATATATAACACCAGCAAATCCTCGGCGGTCGGTTGCGGCGTGACAGAATGCCGCCGACAGTAGGTCAGTTCTAAATGATAGGGTAATCCCTCAGATCCGACGATCACACCATCAAACCCCTGATGGTCGACAAATGTGCTTAACACCATCCACTGCAAACCCTCACAATACATCGCACTGCTGCGCTGAAGATGAGTCACGGGGCGGGCAATTCTGAGTTGATATAAAGTGGATTTCATGATGAATACGGGTTTACATTAAACTTGCAGAAAAATTTATGTCATGCACAATGTGTGTGTATGAAGAGACAATTCTCACTTCAATATCTGCGCAGAAGTAATAAAAATAGCGCTTGATTTATAATAGCGGCGATAAAAAGAACAAAAAACACATAAAAATTACATCAATTCTGTTATTCAGACAGGTAATTGATTAAAAAATGACTATTATTGCTCGTCAGATTGGTATTTCATCTGCCAAAAACGAGTTATCCAATCCTGACATAATGACACTTCCGGACTCTTCTTCCTTTCGCAATGACTATGCTAAAAAGCGTTCGTCCCTGACATTATTTGCGATTCTTTTTGTTACGCTGGTCTGCCTTTCTTTTGTGGCCCTTGATGGCTGGCGAAGCTGGGAAGCCAGAAAAAATCAATTGCAGGAGATGGAAGTATCCACATTTAATATGGCACGTGCGATTGCCCAGCATGCAGACGACACCATCAAAGGTGCAGATACTGCACTGATTGGCATGGTGGAGCGAATCGAAAAAGATGGAACCCGCCCCGCAGCACTGAAGCGCCTCCACCTTTTTCTGGCAATGCGGGTGGAGTCATTGCCGCAATTGAATGGTTTATTCATCTTTGATGAACAAGGTCGTTGGATGGTGCATTCTCAGCCGACCACACCAGTGCATGCCAACAATGCTGATCGTGATTACTTCCTTTATCATCGTAACCAGCAAGATTCCCGACCTTATATCGGTTTGCCGATCAGAAGCCGTTCTACCGGCGCATGGATCATTACCTTATCACGCCGAATTAATCATCCGGATGGCAGTTTTGCCGGTGTCGCACTAGCGACGATCAGTATTGATTATTTCAATAAATTTTATGACCGTTTCAACGTTGGTGAAGCGGGGGCGATTGTGCTGGCATCAGACGCCGGTGTATTACTGACGCGCAGGCCACTGCTGGCAGACTCCATCGGTAAAGACATGACTGAAACTACTTTGTTTCATGAATACATGCGCAAAAGAACCTTTGGTTCGTTTACCGTCAAATCGGCACAAGATGGCGTACGGCGACTGAATAGTTTCCGCCATCTGGAACAATATCCCCTGTTTATTTCAGCCGCTTTATCGGAAGATGAAATACTGGCACATTGGCGCACGGATACGTATCTTCATGCTGCCGGTGTCATTGTTTTACTGATTGCTCAGGGGGCATTTGGATTTCATCTGATACGTCAGATTAAATTACGGGCGGATGCAGAAAACGAACTTGTCGAGGCGCATACTGCCCTGAAAAAAGTCAATCAACAACTCGAAAAATTATCGTTCCAGGATGGATTAACCGGCCTTGCTAACCGGCGCCACTTTGATCTGGTGTTAAGTGAAGAATTTCGCCGGGCAACGCGCAACAACCGGCCACTTGCGCTGATCATGATTGACGTTGATCATTTCAAGCAATTCAATGATATGTATGGCCATACTGAAGGTGATGAATGCCTGCGTAAAATTTCCATGGTCATTCTGAAAGCCCCCCTACGTTCAGCAGATCTGGCAGCGCGTTATGGTGGCGAAGAAATGTGTCTGATTTTGCCTGATACCGATGTGAAAGGTGCCCTGGAAGTCGCAGAAAAAATCCGCATCGCCATTCAGGATCTGCAGATTCCACATAGCAGCAGTCAGGCAGGGATCGTCACGGTGAGCGCTGGCGTCAGCGCAATGACGCCGGTACGTCACGTCAATCTGCCGCTGGAATTAGTCAATCTGGCTGACCATGCGTTATATGCTGCCAAAAATAACGGCCGTAATCGCAGTATGACACTGTAAATGAGTCATCTCAGAAAATCGTCCTGACTCACATTTGTTGCGCCACGACCAGCGTACTTCTGTACTCATGTCACTCCATATCACTTCATATCACTACATGCGTTACATGGTTTTGATGTACTGAATCCACGACAACCTGCAGTCCAGGCGAATGGCAGAAATAAAGAGATGAAGGCGAGAGACGAAAGCGAAATGCGAAGACCGATATGACACGGCCTTCGCTGTGATCGGTGCTATGCATCCACAACCGCAAAGCGATTTCTGCCGTTTTCCTTTGCGCTGTACAACGCCATATCACTGCGTGACAGCGGTGCATCCACATTAAGGTCGTCACTCGTCATCATGGTAATGCCGATACTGACTGTCACCGAAATCAGGTTGTGGTTTGTTTTGATGGGACTGTCCAACAGTTGCTTTTGTATGCGTTGCGCAAACATTTGTGCATCATCGATATCAGCACCTGAGAGAATCACAGCAAACTCTTCGCCACCAACGCGCCCTGCAGAATCACTTTTACGCAAAGCATTGTGCAAAATGGCAGCAAAATGTTTCAGCACCATATCGCCAACGGCATGACCGTAGGTATCGTTGATGACTTTAAAATAATCCAGATCGCACATTAAGACTGCACATGGCTTGCTGTTCGAACGCTGTATGCGCGCCAACTCCTGCTCCATACGTCCCATGAAATAGCGGCGGTTTGGCATCTGCGTTAGAAAATCGATCGTGGCAAATTCCTGCAGTTCACTCTCGATACGTTTGTGCTCGGTGACATCCGTAATCAATCCGTGCCATAAGGTGCCACCGTCCGGCAACCGCCGTGGTCGCGCGACCATCTGGCGCCAGCGCAAACCCTGTTGCGGCAAGCTGACACGGTATTCCAGATGTAAGTGCTGTAATGCTTCGGCAGAATTCATGATGGCAGTACGGTAGTGATCGAGATCATCTGCATGTATCAGACTATGTATGCGCTCCACACTGTTTTCCATTTGCATCTGCTCAGGCGTCAACTCATAAATATCGCGCACACCTTCGCTGACGTACGAAAAATATTCGTCGCCATCGGGAGACAAACGATACTGATACGCTAATCCAGGGACTTCGTTGGTCAGACAGGTCACCAGATCGACACTTTCTTGCAGACTCTCGGACAACATCCGCATGGTAGTGATATCGGTCGTGGTTCCTATCATACGCAACGGCTTGCCATTTTCATCACGACTCACGACTTTGCCACGACTCGATATCCAGCGATAACTACCGTCCTTGCAACGCACACGGTGCTCTACTGCATATTGTTTCGTTCTGCCGTCAAAGTGGGCCTGCATGGTGGCTCTGACCGCCGCCAAATCATCCGGATGCACTCGTTGATAGCTGTCCTCAATATGATGCGACACTTCGTGCTCGGCATAGCCAAGCAAGGCTTTCCAGCCCGGAGAATAATGAATTTCACCGGTGACGATATTCCTGTCCCAGATGCCTGTAGCACTCCCCTCGATTGCTAATGCCATGCGTGACATGCTGTCTTCACTCTGCCTTGCGGCCAGGGTCGCTGTCAGAATTTTCCGCTGTTGCCGGTCATGTGCCACGGGCATGACTGCCAGTCTCGCGGTTTCGGTAATCAGTTGATGTTGTTCCGGGCTGAGCGTCTGCGCTGCGGACACAAAAACAAATAGCATACCGAACATCGTTTCATTGCTATTTAACAGCGGCAGTACGACACGCGGACTTAACTGAAATTGCTCTGCGATCTGCGTCAGTTGCTGCCAATGCGAACTCTGCTCCAGCGTCTGTGAAAGATGTTCGTGGCTGTCGGCATCGGAATTCAATCCTGTACCATTTTCAGAGAGGTGTCTGATCGCCTGTACACACTCGGGATGCAAGCCGGAAACAATGAACTGTGTCTTGTCACCCGGCTGATCTTCTTCAGGAAACAGCAAAATAGCCGCCGATAAACTATCGTCCTGTTCTTCTATGCCGCGAATCAGCAATTCCAGGGTCGAGGTCAGCGGGGCATTACGGAGAATATTGGCCACAGTTGCCCGGTACATAGCCAGCATTTGCTGCTCATGATCAAGGCGCATAGTAAAAGTTTCCAGGCTCATATAAAGGGTAGGTGTCCATCAATATGCATGGGTAGTATGCGACTCTGTCTGCATCATGCCTGTGCGAAATGGCTGCCTGTTGCCGACACTCTGCAACACCACGGTACATCAGGTCATTCAATGTTTACGCTGACAGGTCATCATATACTAAAGCCAAGATTGATGAATGCACACCATTGATTTTATATGTGCCATCCGGCACACAGCAACACAGATACCCGACCAACAAAGCCATTGCAGGTGCTGACAGCACAGGACAATTTTTTCGATACACATATCATCTAAACATCTCCATGCTACTCCGCTCATTTAATATTTATTTACACTTCATCTTCCATTAATTTTCTTTTTATGCGATTACTTCCCTTACCGAACAAAATAATACTCCCTCCGAGTATTATTTTTCTGCACTTTATTTACAATGACTGACGGCCAGTTTTCCTCTAAAATGGGGGGAGTATATTTTAGATGCCCTACCAAAGAGCATTCATTCAGAACCTGAATCAAGGACAATTCAAGCGAATATCCGGCATTGCTTATCAACAAAGGCATAAGGACTCATGTCGTAAAAGAAGTACAATTCTTTGTCACTCCCCCGCTCATAGCAACCCGGCAACGGCGAAGTAGCACCTTGAAGAGGTATTACACGCGCCTTGCAGATGCTTGTCGCTACATCGAGACAACACAACGACGCTAGCAACAAGGACAGACGGCGAGTACCCAAGACCTGCTTACTATCGCCAGGAGTAACCGACAAAGTCCCTGACGACATTTTTATTTCAATGATCATGACGATATTGCACACACAACGCCTGCGTCTGGAACCAATTCAAGACACCCATCTCGATGGCCTTTTCCGTCTTAACAGCGATCCCGAAGTCATGCGCTACATCACCGGCAAAGCCGAAACGCGCGAAGAGACCATCGCCATGATAGAGCGCGTCAAAGCACGCTGGCTGGAATGGGGATACTCGTGGTGGAGCCTGATCGACACCAGCAGCAACGACCTGATCGGCGCAGGCTGCATACAGCATCTGGGGCGAGATGCAGCGAACCCGCTAGAAATCGGCTGGCGTCTGCGTAAGGACTGCTGGGGAAAAGGTTACGCATTCGAAGCAGCCAACAGAATGGCAACCTTTGCTTTTGATACGCTCGAAGGCAAAGAACTGGTCGCCATTTGCGACCCAGAAAATACCGCATCGGCCCATGTCATGAAGAAGCTGGGCATGCTGTATCGTGGAATCGAACGCTGGCACGACATGGATACCTCGGTCTATGGCATCAGCCGCGAGCAATGGTTTGCCAGGAACACAAAGTAAAACAAGCATCTACAGCGCTGGCCGCAGGTTGGGGATGATCGTGGTTATTGTGCTGATTACAACACTGATTAGAACACTGGTCAGGAAGCTGAATATGACGCACATATCGTACAACTATCGGGTAACTGTAGCGTATTAAGCCCGCTGCATAAGAAGTTTATTGGGAAGCATCCTGCACACAATCCCAAAACCACAAGGCGCATACCTGTGAAATTGGAATAAAATATTGCCACTGTGCTGCATTTGTTGCTCGGCTGGAAAAGAGAAACAGGTTTCAGCATTCACCGCATACCTCATTGATTGAAAGAAGAAAATGGCAAACGCAGAATTCGGTACTGTATTTTTTAGTGAAATGACACTGGCAAGCTTTGACGGCAGCAAATGGTCTGACACCAGTTTCGTCCCCAGCGACAGCCTGCCCATGCATCCGGCGGCGCACGTACTGCATTACGCCAGCACTTGCTTTGAGGGCATGAAAGCATTCCGTGGTAACGATGGATCGGTCAACATCTTCCGCATTGATGATCACGTTCAGCGCATGCAAAACAGCGCAGCTTCCCTGCACTTGCCTATCCCTGATGCAGCGCAACTGAAAGCCATGATTATTGATCTGTTGCGCAAATTCAAAGATCAGGTTCCGGCGTTTCCGGGTTCTGCCTATATCCGCCCTACCCTGATCGGCACTGATCCTGCCATCGGCCGCGCGGCAGCACCTACACGCACAGCGCTGCTGTACGTGCTGGTATCTCCTGTGGGCGACTATTTCTCAGCAGACACCAAAATGCGCGTCTTGCTCGATACCGAAAACCAACGTTGCGCCCCGCACTTTGGCACCGTCAAATCCGGCGGTAATTATGCAAGTGCGCTCGGCCTGATCCAGCAAGCAAAAGAAAAATACAATGCCGCTCAAGTCATTTTTGCTCCACATGGTGATGTGCAGGAAACAGGTGCAGCCAATTGCCTGCTGATCAACGATAATGAAATCCTGACCAAGCCGCTGAACAGCGAATTCCTGCCAGGCATTACGCGTGACTCACTGCTGAAAGCCGGTGCCAAACTGGGCTATAAAATCAGCGAACGCAATATCAGCGCCGATGAACTGATCGAATGGATCAAAACTGGTGAAGTTGCATTGTCAGGCACAGCCGCTGTTCTGGCACCTGTCGGTGAAATCGTATACCAGGAAAAAACGCATGTCGTTAATCAAGATAAAGATCCTGTCAACTCAAAACGTCTGCGCCAATATCTGAACAATATTCAACAAGGAATAGAAGAAGACAGTTTCCACTGGATGACCAAAGTCTGATGATTTTTGATTAGTGCAAACTGAAAAAACATAGCAATCACGCTACATCAATTTACTTGACCGACGTTGAGTAACGTACAAAAAGCCGCTGAACATCAGCGGCTTTTTTATTCACAGACACCTGCATAAAGTCGATGCAGCGCACCGCTGCCACAGATTTTTATTTCTGTACATCTGCCACTGGCATCACCTCGGACGCCACAACCGGCGGCTTGAACATTCCCATCACATCACGCTTACCACGCTCCAGATAAGGGATAGGTTTGATCATCCATTCTGGACGAGGCTGCCCCAATAAGAAGTGGTCAAAAAATTCAGCCATATGTACCGTGTAATGTTTCACATGGTCACGGTCTTTCAGCCCATGTTTTTCGCCATTGTAGTTAAACCAGTAAGCTTCTTTTCCCAGCCTGCGCATGGCAGTAAAAAACTCAATCGCCTGATACCAGGGGACGGCATCATCGTCGTCATTGTGTTTCGTCAGATAAGGCGTCTGCACTTTATCAACATAAAATATCGGAGAATTCTCAATAAATTCTGCCGTCTTGTTCCAAGGCGTACCACCGATACGACTCTGCCCTGTCTCATACTGAAAAGCTCGCGACATGCCTTTGCCCCAGCGGATTCCACCGTAGCCACTGATCATGTTCGCCATCGATGCTCCCGCTTCAGCAGCACGAAACATATTGGTCTGGGTAATCATGTAATTGATCTGATACGCCCCCCAGCTATGCCCCTGAATTCCAACCCGCGCCGGATCAACATACGATAGAGCCAATACCTTTTTTACGGCAGGTATCACGGCACGCATCGCGCTCTTACCCGGATGCCCGGTCTGATACACAATATCTGGCCGCAATACGATGTATCCATTACTCAGATAGCGTGTGACATTGATGTTCTGGCTGGGTGCGGGCGGAACATAACGATGCAGGTTATCCGACATTTTTTCGTAGATATACACCATCATCGGATATTTTTTAGACGGGTCAAAATTTTCTGGCTTAGCCAGCAATGCTTTGAGCTTTTTTCCATCGGCGCTGGTGTAGGACATCAGCTCCTGCGTTCCCCAGTTATATTGCGTTTGCTGTGGATTGGCGTTGCTGATTTTCTGAGGCGCTTGCAGTTGCAAATCACTGGCCCAAAGATCAGGAAATTCCGTAAAACTCTGACGCGTGTATAACAAGGTTTCAGCCTGTTTAGCCTTACTGACATTACCAAACATATTGTCTGCCTGCAGTAAACGCACAGGCATGTTGCCCACAGAATCCTGCTGATAAAAACCCGTAGAACGATTCAATTGATGCGTCGCGCTCAACAGCCAGCGTCCCTGAGGCAATGCCTTCATCTCCGCCACCGGAATCACTTCTTCTGCGGGAATTTTTTTCTCCGCTAGCAAATCGATATAACGCAACTGCAACTGATGCTGACGACCATACCCTTGCGTCAGCATACGACTGGCGTTTGTCAGCGGATTGATTTCCCATAAATCGAACTGATCATACGCAACAAAATGCTGATCGTCGGCCGTCCAACCTGCATACCCGTAAGCGGAGCGCGGTTCTGGGGTATCCTGTTCATGGTCAAAAAAAGCAGAACGAATGTGTCCGGTCAGATTCAGGCGCGTACCTTCTTTTGTGGTCCACGCCAGCCACTGGCTGCTCGCAGCATCAAACACAAACAGATATTTTCCTGCGGGGGACAAACCGGGTAAAAAGCGCGATTTTTTAATCAGCAGTCGAGCGTCTCCGGTATTCAGATTCACGGCATAAGCATCCCGATACAAAGCGTCCCAGGATTGCAACATCTGATAGGGTACATCGCTGATGCCCATAGCAAATTCTGCATTTTCATTCACCATCACCTGTGGAATCTGGGGTGTAGCCAGTTGTACAAACCGCTGAGTCGCGATATGGACAACCGCTTTGTAACTCCGTTGTTTTTCTTTTTCTGCCTTCACTTTTTGCATGGATTGCAGCTCAGGGTCCTGCCAGTGCCAGAGATCGACTTTCATCGCTTCTGGCGCATCTGGTGCATCAATCGCTTCGTTCAGAGGTAATGCTGACGTACCTAAAAACAAGCGTTGTCCATCTTTGCTAAAACCTATTTCAGCATATTCATTTACACTCCATCCGACTGGCATTCCTGCACTTGTGCGACTGACCAGTACACTGGCGATTTGCTGATGGTCACGCCAGTAGTACAGATCCATCAGATCTGGTGATTTGTCTTTTTCCTGACTGGCAATTGTCTCTTTTTTCTGTGTTGCATCCGTGGCTGAGGATGTTGACTGTGTTGATTGTGTCGATTGCGTTGTATTTTCTTTGGATATATTTTTTGCAGCCAATTGCTCACGATTACTGATGAATGCCAGTTGTTCACCAGCGTCGTCAAATCGCAGAGATTTATAGCTGCCAGCGCCGGTGATGACGGCAACCGCCCGTGCTACCGACGGGACCACCACATACACACCATCTTGCAAACGCCCCCCATTTTCTACAGATGGCCTGACTATTGGTGCGGCGATGACTTCCTGACCAGTCTTCTCATTTTTCGCAACCTTGGAATCAACTTCCTTGTTTTTATTATTCACGCTGAACGATAAACGGCTGCCATTTTTTGCCCACGCAAACTCTGTGACATTCTGAAATACGGTCCGCCGATTCTGAGCAATATCGATCAGAGTCAATTCTGTGGCAATCATTTTTTTCTTGCTATCGGCCACAGGGAGCGACTGATCAGCCGCATCGGAAACTCCGGTCACATCAGTCACTTCCAAAGCATCTACCAACTGAACTGTCACTGGTGCTGTAGCAGGGTCAGTTACTAGCGTTTTCCTGATTTCTGTCTTTGTTGTCTGCGGTATCTGTAATGTCTGCGACGTTTGATTATTGATAACGGCATTGACCGCCGGACTATTTTTGGAGGCCACGACAGGCTCTGACAACACGGCCAGAAAATCACCACCCTCTTCCGGCCATGCAAACTGCCTGACATGCTCAATACGCTGAACGATACCCGTCTGCAAATCAATGATTCCTAAACCCGATTTAGGTAATTCATCGGCTTTTTTGTTTGCCTTTTTTGCCTGATCCAATTCAAGCTGAGTTGCTTTTATGGCGAAGGCAGCATAACGACCATCTGCACTGAATGCAGGTGCAGTTCCACGAGCAACTCGCCATTCACGGGCATCCTTGATATGACGAAATACGACCTCGCCATCCGCTTCTTGTGCGATCAGTGCATAGGCTGCCCACTGACCATCACGACTGAGTATTTCATGCTGAATGCTACGCCAGTTAGCATAAACATCATGGGTAATTATTTTCTTCTGGCTGGTAACAGAATCTGGTGTCACCGCAACAGTGGGCGCCTGCACAACACTGGCAGCATGCGCTGCACCACCACACAAAGTCGTCATGAGCATCGTTGTGGTGTACAGCGTCCACAAAGAACGCAGTCTGTCGTCATGCTGTGAAATAGTCGGCTTGATCATCGGTATAAAGTCCTGTCTGCGCTTAATGCTTTGCCTGTCTCTGACTGTTTTTCAGAAAGAAACCGTTAAAAGAAAAACGCTGCGTGATTCCTTATAAGAGTAACGCAGCACAGAGAATGGAAATTAAGACTACAATCAATCTGAAGAGTTCAGCCTTTTTTAGTATGCGTATAGCTAAAAGGAAGTGATTTCAAATCCAGTTGCGCCTTCTGGCAATGCAGATAAATCAGCAAGGCGACTTGCGCATCATTGGCGGCATATAACATCTGCTTTTCAGTCAATGAACTGCTGGCCCAATTGGAGGTCGATGTTTTTTTTGATTTTTGCAGTTCCATTCCGAAAAATTTAGCAACTGCCGCTTTGGCTCCCATATCATGTTGCTTATTTTCTCGTAACGCGCGCGCCAGATCGAGCACGTGATGCACGCTGATACCCAATTTACGATGCAGGTACTTCATATCATCGCTGAGCCCAAAACCTACTTTAAGTATCTGGTCCGATTCCAGCAAAGCTTTGACCACATCAGTGTTGATAGGGCGAACGACAGGAAACAAAAATACCGCATCCTCCGTTGCCAGCTGAATCAGGTGCGGTCCATCGGAATGCTGCCCTTTTAAAAATACGGGTCGGGATTCCGTATCAAAACCCAGCACCGGAACATTTTTCATCTGCGCGTAGGCAGCATCCGCCTGAGCTGCATGTTGAATGACGTGGATGTTTTCCGGTCGAATACCTGGATATGCTGGATATACCGGAGAAATGCGGGGCGCGGGGAGAGAACTATCGATGTCGGGATTCATACCGAAATCATAAGCGAATATGTCTGATGATATCCATAAACATTCAATCACCGCTGAATCGGCATTGAATCTGTATGAAATTAACGTTGATGATCAGCTTCAGTGAGCCCTTGATATCATCCCAACCATATGCCATCACTCGGGCGAACTGCGATACGCTTTAACGACAATGAGACAATACAACAATACTTATGCGCCAGACAGCGCAGATTTGTCATGATCACCTGATGCATCGAGACGACGCCGACGACGTGGTGCCGTTATTCCGGCAAGCTCGATCACCAGTGCCTGACCATCGGGTAGGGACACGGCAATTTTTTCCTGCCCCTCGTCCCAGACGTGGTAGACCGTCGCATTGCCGATAGCGGCAGACTTTTCTAACCTTGCACCGACAAGCAACTGAGCGACCTCATGCACCGTTTCCTGTTTCCACAATAACTTTGTCATATTCATTGCACCTGAAGATGGCTGAAACGTTTGGTAAATGCCGATACGTCCATCGGTCTTCCAAAAAAATATCCCTGTACCTGACTACATTTCATCGTCAATAGCAGATCTGCCTGTTCCTGACGCTCCACGCCCTCTGCCACGACATTGAGTCCCAAACTCAGTGCCATCGCAATAATCGCACTGGCAATGGCGGCATCATCAGGGTTGAGATGAATATCATTGATGAAAGACTTATCAATTTTGAGTTCATCAATCGGAAAGCGCCGCAAGTACGACAAGCTGGAATAACCAGTACCAAAATCATCCAGCGAGATAGACAAGCCCAGACTTTTGAGCGCACGCAATGCAATCAGGGTGCTACTGACATCTTGCATCACCATGCTCTCAGTCAACTCCAGTACGACGTTAGCGGGATTAGCACCGGTTTCGGCAAAAATGGCTCCCACGCGTTCCGTCAGATCATCCTGGCGGAACTGGCGCGAAGATACATTGATGGCAATTTTAAGACCCGACAGACCTTGCTGATTCCAGATGACCTGTTGGCGACAGGCTTCAGCCAGCACCCATTCTCCGAGTTGCAAAATCAAGCCAGTTTCTTCCGCCAGTGGAATAAATTCAACAGGATGAATCAAGCCGATCTGTGGATGCTGCCAGCGCACCAGCGCTTCTGCACCGACAATCTGATTGGTGAGCAAATCGATTTTGGGTTGATAATGCAAAAAGAATTCATTGCGCTCCAGACCGCGGCGCAACGCCCCCTCCATGTTCATACGACTGATCGCACTCAGTCCCATTTCAGGCACAAACTGACGCACGCTGTTGCGACCGTGTTCTTTGACACGGTACATCGCGATATCTGCATAGCGTAAAAGAATTTCGCCATGATCACCGTCTCGCGGGTACAAAGAAATGCCGATACTGGTCGTGACAAATACGTCGTGCCCGTGGATGTTAATCGGGCGCGACAGCGATTGAAGGATTTTTTCTGCAACGACATCAACGTCGCTGGTTTCTGGCAAATCGGTCAGGACGATGACAAATTCATCACCGCCGAGGCGCGCCACGGTATCGGTCTCGCGTACACATTGATTGAGGCGCTGCGCCACCTGCTTGAGCATTTCATCACCAGCACCATGCCCCGATGCATCATTGATCAGCTTAAAGTGATCCAGATCCAGCAACATCACGCCGACCGATAAATCCTGACGCTTGGCCCAGGCAATCGCCTGCGCAATACGATCATTGAGCAAATTACGATTTGCCAGACCGGTCAGGCTGTCATGTGTGGCCTGATATTCAAGCTCTTTCTGATAATTAACACGC
Organism: Undibacterium sp. SXout7W; assembly: GCF_049339385.1. NCBI lineage: Bacteria > Pseudomonadati > Pseudomonadota > Betaproteobacteria > Burkholderiales > Oxalobacteraceae > Undibacterium > Undibacterium sp. SXout7W. The sequence continues at coordinate 80,959 of NZ_JBMPPF010000003.1, forward strand.
TCACTGACATCATTGATCACACTGACAAAATGCGTGGTGACTGCGCCCTGCGCATCCTTGACCGGAGAAATATGCAATTCATTCCAGAACTGGCTGCCGTCTTTGCGGTAATTACGCAACAAGGCATGTCCTTCGCGCTTCTCACGCAAAGCTGCGCGGATTTCTTCGAGATCAGGTTGCGCCAAATCCTCGCGCACCAGAAAACGCCCCTCCATACCAATCACTTCCGCGGCCTCGTAGCCGGTAATACGTTCAAATGCCGGATTCACATACACAATCGAATGGTCATGTTCATCACTGCGCGTAATCATGATGCCATTGCTGCTTGACACCAACGCTTGTTCCCGCAACAGCAATGCCTGCTCCACTTCTTTGAGCTGGAACTGGCTCTCGGTAATATCCTGCTTTACGGCGACCAGGTGTGTGATCGCACCTTCATCGTTGTATAACGGGCTGACAATCTGCCTTTCCCAATACGAGCGTCCGCTCTTGTGCTGATACAACACCTCGCCATGCCAGTGCTGACCAATTTTCAGTGCCAGCAATTCCTGCTTCCGGGCTTCATCAGTTGTGCCACCGATATCCCAGAGCACTGCTTTCTTCAACACGTCGCGCATGCTGTAACCAGAGGTGGCGCTGTACGCAGCATTACAATATTCAAGCTCCCCGGCAGCATTGGTAATCACAACAGAGAACGGACTTTGCTGCACTGATAATGCCAGAAACTCGATATTGTCCTGTAAATCATGATGGTCATGCGTCGTCAACAGGGCATAGATTGCATCAGACAACTCATAGGCAAACCGTTGGAGAATGACCCGCGCAGGTGAATGCGGACTCAGATCAAATTCGGCACTGACACGTAATAGCACCTGAACACAGGAAGGATGCCTGACCGGCAAGACCAGATGATACGGCACCGCTGCCTGACGATCTTCATGTTCTTTGCGCTCTGCATGCGCTGGATCGATGGCGCGGTAGGTTTCTGTTTTATCGCCGAAATCCAGCTCCAGCGATGCCGTCTGATAACCAGCGCGCTCGACCAGAATCCGGCAAAAGCCACCGAGCATCCCGGCGATATCAGCCGGATACCAAAGACAATGAGATAACTCGCCCAGTAATAAGTACCACTCTTCCAAGCGCTGAGATTCAGCATCCAGCGTATCCGGTGTGTCTTTTTTTATCATATCGGTTCAAGTGTTATAGCCATCGCCGTAGAAAGTTGCTTTGAGGAAGTTTTTATACTCTGCAAATAATATTCATGCAATAAAACATGGCTCATTATGAGCTAAAAGCCTCATCTATTCATTGCGCATTGCAGCAAAACTGTGTGCTTAAGTCGGCCTTGCTGGCGTTTTTGCCTGCATTTCTAGGTTAAAATCGAAGGTTTGGCAAACATTATTCCTCGCGCCCTTTGGGGTGACGATAAAGGCAGATAGCACGATGCTCACATTTCAACAAATCATCCTGACATTACAAGACTACTGGGACAAGCAAGGCTGCGCCCTGTTGCAACCTTACGATATGGAAGTGGGCGCGGGAACTTCGCACACAGGTACGTTTCTCCGCGCAATCGGCCCTGAGCCTTGGCGCGCAGCCTACGTACAGCCTTCGCGCCGTCCCAAAGATGGCCGTTATGGCGAAAACCCGAATCGTTTGCAACACTATTATCAGTATCAGGTGGTCTTGAAACCGGCGCCGGAAAACATTCTGGATCTGTATCTGGGTTCGCTGAAAGCGCTGGGACTGGATTTACAGCAGAACGATATTCGCTTCGTTGAAGACGACTGGGAAAACCCGACGCTGGGTGCCTGGGGTCTGGGCTGGGAAGTCTGGCTCAATGGTATGGAAGTTACGCAATTTACTTATTTTCAGCAAGTTGGCGGCCTTGATTGCAAACCGATTCTGGGTGAAATCACTTACGGTATCGAGCGCTTGGCCATGTATTTGCAAGGTGTTGAAAATGTCTATGATCTGGTCTGGACAGAGCGCGAAGAAAACGGCAAAACCATTACACTCAAATATGGTGATGTGTTCCATCAGAACGAAGTCGAACAATCGACCTTCAACTTTGAATATTCCAACACAGATTTTCTGTTTTCCCTGTTCAGCAATTATGAATCGGAAGCAAAGCGCTTGTTGGAAGTAACAGAAAAATCATTGGCATTACCTGCTTACGAAATGATTCTGAAAGCAGCACATACATTCAATCTGTTGGATGCGCGCGGCGCTATCTCGGTGACCGAGCGTGCGGCCTATATTGGCCGGATCCGCAATCTGTCCCGTGCCGTTGCCGCCGCCTATTACGCGTCGCGTGAAGCGCTGGGCTTCCCGATGTGCGCTGCTGACGACAAGCATAAGCCGGCACCTACTGTTGCATCCACCGCTGCGCCTGAGGCTGCTTAAGACCGAATTGACTGGAACATCCAACATGAATCAAACATTATTAGTTGAATTACTCACTGAAGAACTGCCACCAAAGGCACTGGCCAAACTGGGTGAAGCATTTTCTGCAGGCATTGTGGCAGGACTGACATCGCGTGATTTTCTGGAAGCCGACTCTGTTGCGACCAGCTATGCGTCACCACGCCGTCTGGCAGTCAGCATCACGAATGTACGCGGCACATCACCTGACAAACTGATACGCGACAAAGTATTGCCGGTCTCTGTCGCACTGGATGCAACTGGTCAGCCGACTGCACCATTATTGAAAAAACTGACTGCGATGGGTTTTTCTGACGTACAGATCAGCCAACTCGAACGCGCCGTCGATGGTAAAGCCGAAAGCTTCTTTTACAGCTATACCTCTGCTGGCTCAGTACTGGGTACGGCCCTGCAAAGCGTGCTGGAAGAGGCGATCAGCAAATTACCGATTCCTAAAGTGATGAGTTATCAGCGTCCTGATGGCGATACTGTGCATTTTGTGCGCCCGGTTCACAAGATCATCGCCTTGCATGGTGCCGACATTATTCCGTTGTCCTTACTCGGCTTGAACAGTGACCGCATTACCAAAGGTCACCGCTTCTTGTCCGCCGGTGAAGTCAGCATCAGTAACGCCGATAGCTATGCTGCTGCGCTGAAAACTGAAGGCAAAGTCATTGCCAGCGTCAGCGAACGTAAAGAACAAATCCGCACTGCCCTGCTGGCGAAAGCGGGGACTGATTTGGTGCTGATGCCAGAATCGCTGTTAGACGAAGTTACCGCTCTGGTCGAATGGCCAGTCGTGTATGAATGCCATTTCGAAGAAGAATTCCTCGCCGTACCGCAAGAGTGTCTGATTCTGACCATGCAAACCAATCAGAAGTATTTTGCGCTGACAGATACAAACGGCAAACTGCGTTCACGCTTTCTGATCGTCTCGAATCTGGAAACAGCAACACCAGAACACATCATTCAGGGTAACGAGCGCGTGGTGCGCCCACGTTTGTCGGATGCGAAATTTTTCTTCGAGCAAGATAAGAAAAAAACCCTGGCATCACGCATACCTTTGCTGGCCAACGTGGTGTATCACAACAAACTCGGCACACAGGCAGAGCGAGCAGAACGTGTTAAAACACTGGCAGGCAACATCGCCGCATCACTGAATGCCGATGTTGCGCTCGCAGAACGCGCCGCGCTGCTGGCGAAGACTGATTTACTGACCGATATGGTTGGCGAATTCCCAGAGTTGCAAGGCATCATGGGAACGTATTACGCGCTGCATGATGGCGAATACGCCGATGTCGCTGCGGCAGCATCTGAGCATTACCAGCCACGTTTTGCTGGTGATACATTGCCTGCAACGCTTACAGGCACGGCAGTGGCGCTGGCAGACAAGCTGGAAACACTGGTCGGTATCTGGGGCATAGGCTTGCAACCAACAGGCGACCGCGATCCGTTTGCGTTGCGTCGTCATGCACTTGGCATCTTGCGCATGCTGGTAGAAAAACGTCTCTCTTTGTCCTTGAACCAGTTACTGGCAAACACGGTCAGTCTGTTTGCTGGCAATAGTCATTTCAAAGACCCGAGTGTGGATGTGCTGAATTTCCTGTTCGACCGTCTGCGTGGTCAGTTGCGTGAACGTGGCTTTGCGCAGAATGAAGTCGAAGCCATCGTAGCTCAAAGCCCTGACACATTGTCCAATATCGTTGAGCGTCTGCAGGCAGTGCAGGCATTTGCCGCATTACCAGAATCCGTTTCGCTGGCAGCCGCCAACAAACGAATTACCAACATCCTGAAAAAAGCAGAAGGTACGCCTGGCGATGTAAATCCGGCACTACTGCAGGAAGCAGCAGAACAGGCGTTGGCCAAAGCTATGGCAGACGTGAAGCCACAGGTAGATGCGGCCTTTGCTGGCAACGACTTCACCGGCGCACTGAAAACTCTGGCTGCGTTACGGGCAGAAGTCGACAGCTTCTTTAACGATGTGATGGTGAATGCAGAAGACCCGGCTTTGCGTAACAACCGTCTGGCGTTATTGGCCAGTCTGCACCTGATGTTGAATCAGGTAGCGGATATTTCCAAGCTGGCAGCATAATCGTGGGCGCAGAAAAAGGACAAGCGATGAAACTCATCATCCTTGATCGAGATGGCGTCATCAATTTTGATTCAGACGCGTTCATTAAATCACCGGATGAATGGACGCCCATTCCAGGCTCGCTGCAAGCAATCGCGCGCCTGAATCAGGCTGGTTATCGGGTCGTGGTAGCAACAAACCAGTCTGGTATTGGCCGCAAATTATTTGATATGGCAACGCTGAACGCGATACATCACAAAATGCATACGGCGGCACAACAAGTGGGTGCCACGATTGATGCTGTTTTTTTCTGTCCGCACATGGCAGATGACAGCTGTGATTGTCGCAAACCAAAGCCTGGCCTGCTGCAAGAGATCGCCCGACGCTACGACATCAGCTTAAAAGGCGTGCATAGCGTCGGTGACTCTTTACGTGATCTGCAATCCGGCTTTGTCATGGGCTGTATTCCACATCTGGTGCTGACCGGCAAAGGTCATAAGACGCAGGAAAAAGGCGGTCTGCCACCGGGTACACAGGTTTATCCTGATCTGGCATCCATGGTCGATAAATTACTCGGTGCGACCATCGCTGATATCAATATTGCGATCTGAATACGCAGCATCGCACAATCTGGAGACTTCATGCTTCGTGTTATTCCGTTTATCCGCTCCCTGATCTTCACCCTGCTGATGATACTGGTGACCGTCGTCTGGGCGCCTATCAGTATGCTGTTTGCTTTTTTGCCTTACAACCAGCGTTATTACATTACTGCTCGCTGGAATGTTTTTGTCATCTGGGCAGCCAAAGTCGTTTGCGGCATTCATTACCAGACCAAAGGGTTTGAAAATTTCCCGGATGCGCCCGTCATTTTACTGGCCAAGCATCAGTCTGCATGGGAAACGATTTTTTTACTGATGGCAACGCCACGCCCTCTGGTGTTTGTGTTCAAAAAAGAAATCACTTACATCCCTTTTTTTGGCTGGGCAATTTCTATGTTGCGCATGATCCCGATTGATCGCAACAAGGGAAAAGATGCCTTTGCGCAGGTAGTCACTCAAGGCAGAAAACGATTGGCAGATGGTCAGTGGATTATCATGTTTCCAGAAGGCACCAGAATTGCTGTGGGTAAAAAAGGTCAGTATAAAGGTGGCGGCGCAAGACTGGCCGTGGAAACCAATACGCCTGTCGTTCCGATCGCGCTGAACTCTGGTGAATGCTGGCCTAAAAATTCTTTCATCAAAAAACCAGGCGTTGTCACTGTTTCGGTCGGCGCACCTATCTCACCGGAAGGCCTGACGGCTCCTGAGCTGATGCAAAAGGTCGAGCATTGGATAGAAGCTGAAATGCGTGTGATTTCGCCTCAGGTATATCGTCACGAGCAAACAAAATAAATTCTGCCTCACGAAGGAAGTCGGAAAAAACACAAATCTGCAAAATCAGTCACACTGTCGATGACTCTTTTTTCTGTTGATGTGAATCTCCATTTTAATCATTGAAATGAAATCCCGATTTCCTTCCGTGAACCAAGTCATTCAGCGCGCGCTGCAAATGGATTTGTTCAGCGATTTTCTTGTGCCGGACAGTCTTCGTCAGTCCGGGCCAGCAACCGTGTTCCCGCCACGTCCATCGCCTGTCACGAACAAGCATGATGATCAGCAATCAACGGGCAAGCAACCGCCACGATCAACTGATACTCCACAGAACAAACGTCGCATTCTGATCGACGATCAGCTGCTGGAATACGATTTACAACGCTCAACACGACGTAGCATCGGCTTTCTGATTAACGCCAACGGCCTGCGTATTACTGCACCGCGCTGGGTCACGATTGCAGATATAGAAAATGCCATTCAGGAAAAACGAGGCTGGATACAGCGCAAGCTCAATGAACGCAAAGAGCGTGTACAACAACAGCCTAAGCATCTGCCTTGGGGCGATGGCAGCAAACTTCGCTATCTGGGTGAGGACATCATTGTCAGAATGACACTGGGATCATCAGCCGGTACCCATTTCAATCCGGAATCCAGAGAACTGACTATCCATCTGCCGCTCGATGGCGGTGAGCAGCAATTGAAAGCCCGCATGCGCCACTGGTTGCAGCAAGAGGCCAGACGAGTATTTCTGCAACGCCTGCCGATTTTTGCCGAGCAACTGCATGTACGCTATCACAGCATGTCGCTGTCTTCGGCCACAACGCGCTGGGGCTCCTGCAATTCCGCTGGAAAAATTCGTCTGAACTGGCGACTGATTCACTTTTCTCCGATGATGATTGACTATGTGGTCGCGCATGAACTCGCGCATTTGCGTGAGATGAATCACAGTCCTCAATTCTGGGCCATCGTCAAATCGGTTTTTCCGGAGGTCGAATCCGCAAGGCGTCAGCTACGTCAGCACAATGCCGCGGATCTTCCCAAAATTTAAGGGAGTATCTGCTACGATGCCTCCCAATCATTGAAAATAAAGGCGTACCAGCCTGTTACTTAACTTACTCCCCCTCAGTATCAATAAAGGATATGCAATGAGAATACTTCACACTATGCTGCGCGTCGGCAACCTGCAACGCTCAATTGATTTTTATACGCAGGTACTGGGCATGAAGTTACTGCGCCAGAGCGACAATCCGGAATATCAATATACCTTGGCATTTCTGGGCTATGGCAGCAATCCTGAGCATGCAGAACTGGAACTGACCTATAACTATGGCGTAGAAAGTTATGATCACGGCACCGCTTACGGTCACATCGCGATTGCGGTACCCAATGCGTATCAGGCATGTGATGCAGTACGTGCACGCGGTGGCAACGTGACGCGCGAGGCTGGCTCCGTCAAAGGCGGCTCGACTGTCATCGCTTTCGTGCAGGATCCGGATGGCTACAAAATTGAACTGATAGAAAAATCATCCGAAGTCACACTATGAAGCCGTCTTGTGAGAATTGAAAAGTATGAAAGCAAGACACTAAGGCAGAATTAAAGCAACGCTGAACAAGCCATCCATATCCGGCTTTAAATCAACTTCACCGACACCCACTCCCAGACAGCATGTTCAGCGTGTTTCGCTGCCCTTACTGACGCATCCGCGGGCGTTTTAACCCGCCTTATCTCATGATGGATGCCCCTGCGCCATCAAAAGATGATGCATCAGATGAATATTGACCAACGCCAATGCCGTGATGCACTACCCGCATTTTAGAGATCCACTCCGACATGTCCGCGAACAGGTGATCGGCGAACTGATGCGTCTCCAGCATCTGGCGAAATTTAAATATGATGATTGCATCACAAGTCGATAGCAGTGACGTGATACAAATTGGCACTATCGTACAACGTTTCAGTCCGCTTAAGCCTTGAATAATATCAATGTCAAATATGCAATATTACCCCTGATGATTGATTTGTGAGTCCGTCACCATTCGAGAAGTTACAAGCCAGAAGTAAAAGAATTTCTACGAAAGCAAGAGAAAATTGCATGCCGTTAATGACAAAATGATGACATTTATCGCTTAATTGGAACAACTTTAGAATCGCTGATACTAATCGGAGAGTGTCCGAATGTAGTACTGTATTTTAACAATCGAGCAACATCACCTTTTTAATCGAAAACATGACAATCAATTCCTCTCCTCGCTTATTACATGAATTGACCAAATCAAATCCAAAAGATGCCCAAACCGATGAAGCCGTTATCGTGGATGTGCTCATTTTTTGAATGTAACGGATGCATTCAAAGTAGCGTAGCAAAAGGAGTCGTGTTCGATGGTGCGAATTTCAGTATTTTTAGGAGAGCACATCCAAAACAAATAAGTAACTAATAGGAAAGACCTTATGATTTCTAAGTTTTTTAATTCGCCTCTTTCAATGCCAGGCACCATCCCCAGCACAAGTGGACTGCTTAAAGCACGAGAGATCGAACCAAGAGTACCGAACAATACACCACCAGTTCGCTCAGAACGACCATCGGTTTCTCCATCTACATCATCCGGGTCGGAAATAAAAAATAATGATCCGCGATTTTATCTGCCGGAGCCCAAAAAAGCGGGGCAAAAAAACTCGAATGGCCCCGACCACGTCAAAAGACAGAGTACGCATGCGTTTCTCGGCATCTACCAACAATATAAATACCGGGGTAATAACATGCGTTTTGAAGATGCTGGAAAACGAGCTTTCCGCGCAGAAAAAGTAGAAACGCCTCAGGTAAGGTTTATTAAAGACGAACAAAAATTGCGTAGCGGAATCACCCTTGAAGCTGCGACAGCGACACTGGAACATTTAGAAAGAGGGTGGAACAGAGACTATGAAACATTGCAATCCCCCCAAAAAAACACAAGTCCCGTCAGATTTTTTACCTTTGAGGGAGCATGGAAAAAATTTACAAGCGGTACGCGTAAATTACTGTCTTTTGGAGTGGGAAGTGACCCGTTGTCTTCAAAGCTACCTCAACATATGGATGTCAGGGGTTTCACACCTAAATCAGTAAGCGGAGATAAAACGGCATATCACCGCGAAAACAAAGTATTTTCTGCCCTAAAGCAGCGCGAGAAAAAACTCCAAAGCGAATCAGACAATCCCCTTGAATCCGCCACGCACCCACAGCCATACCTTGCTTCGCATGTATTGAAGAATCAAGTCGAAAAGAAAAAATTGTATTTAGAACGTGCCGAAGAACTCAAAAATTTGCTTGATGTACCAGAGAGGGGATTTAAATTTCCTGACTCTGATTTAGCGCAAAGGCTTGATGAGTTAATCACGAATATAAAATCGGGGCAAGAACAGGCGGAAAATGATTTAACTTCAGCAATCACTGATTTGGAAATTCAGCAAAATTACGCATTGGATAGCTCTTTGTCTCAATGTCAGAAAACGATGGCCGCCGAAAATCCTGCGGATATAGAAACCGCTTTAGCAGAGCTGAAGGATGTATTTAAGGCAATACAGGAAAATCCGGAATTCAAAACAGGTACTCACTTTTATATTCTTGCACCAACGATACAAACCACTGTCGGAATACTTGCCCATTTTTCTGCGGATGAGGTTCGTCAAGTCGCGAAAGACATTCAAACTTGTCAGGCTCGAGAAGAAGCATCGATGAACGACTTGAATCTTTTCAGGAGCCATACACGACCGAAGGATGGATATACGCTTTCCGAAGCGACAAAAAAGCTTTTTTATCATTACGGATCGCTCACTGGCGGTGCTCCGGGTTTGAATTGCTTGTTCAATCTCAATATGGACTCACAAGGTGCTAAAGGGTTGAATCCGAAGGGAATTGATTTTCAAGCACTGGTCACTTTATGTACAGCAAAGACAAAACTTGAAACAATTGAACAAATCACGATGGGCGAGTCTGGCTCAGTGGCAGAGGAATATAAAAATAAAGCGATTGCACTTTACAGCGATGCCATCGCCGGTGCTGAGAGAATTCTACAAAATGTGCATGATAGCTACTCTATCTCAATGGCTTTCAAAAATTTGCACAATGAACTAGATAAAGAAAAAATCATAGAAATTTTTGATTTATTACAAAATGACAATCCTACAGACGCAATAGCAACCGCTAATGCACTATTACGGGAGTTGGGTGACTTAACAACAGGCTCAAGCGATGAGATAGTCAAAGTGAAGACGCATTTGCAAGAAACACATGATAAAGATCATCTGATAAATGCCTGCGAAGTTCTGAAGAAACTCATCGAGAGCAACGGCATAGTGCAAGCTGATCAGTGTTTACAAAGTGTGCGTGAGACCATGCAGATACCCGATATGACTGCACTTTTGTCCAACTCTCCCCCTGACAAAGAACGTCTTAAAGCAGTAATAAAAGAATTACAAAACATACATTCTGAACTTGACATACACACAGACCTTGCAAGTCATGAAGCAGTCGCTTTTAGCTTGGTGGGAAATGGGCTGGACACCAGCGATCCGGCTATCAGCCATTCTGTCAAGTGGTGTGAAGACAGCTTAACGTATATTCAACGTTCCGGCGATGCACTGGAAGGCAAACCAGTCATGCCTAACCTATTCGGACGAACAAAATTTAAGTCGCAAGACCCACGGGAAACGGCTGAAAGTTTCAATTTATTTAGAAGAAAATCAGCGAATGCATTAAGACAAAGTTATTTACCCGGAGGCGTAAAACCCTTCACATCGATGCATGTGGCCGATGAGAGATTACGCAACTTAAGTGGATTATTTGATACCTTAGTTCCATCCACATTAGTGTTGCCTTACGCGAAACCAGGCAATCAAGACCTTTTGCATTTTGCGAAACAAGGTGCAAAGATTCGGCATTTTTGCGCAGCATTAAGTAAAGATGAGCAAATGCAACTTGCCGCCATGTTTTTTGCCGATATGAAGTACAGGAAAGCAGAAAAAGATGACGAGGTAACAGTTACTGGTCATTTTAAATCAATAAAAATCGACGAAAAAAAAGAAACGGAAATTCCAGTAGAAGAAGGCATTCACCAAGGAAAAACGACGACTGCCCGATACGGGCGCGCTGCACTCATTTATCCATATCAATTGAATCAAGATAGAGAACTTTATGTACTTTTATATAAAAGTCTCGCGGAAATAGATAGTGGGCAACACTTTATGGAAGTGTTATCTAACAAAAATGACGCGGATCGGGGCAAGATCATTGATGCAGAATTCATCGGGATCATGGAGAGCTGGACTCAGAGTAAACGGCAAAAAGAGCTTGGTACCATCAGCGAAAGTACCTCTGAGAGTAACAACAGATCACTCGATATGGAATCAATGACAACCGAGCGTGACTTTGTGAACATTGGAGATAAATTAATAACCCGGCTCACTGGCACTCCCGACGAAACAATGGAACGGATGTTTGGTAGTCCAGAAAAAGGACAGGAATTATTGCAGTCCTTACGTAAGGCGCATTTAACGGTGGATAGTTCATCTGATCCAGAGTTCAACATTGATATGAAATCACCGGAAGATGTAAAAAAGTTCTTAATGCAAATTCTCAATACCAGTGGACCAGGAAGCCGTGTGCATGTGGAAACCGGAACCCGGCGATCTAATCCTTTGCTGTCATTGACGCAGTTTTTTTCAACTACGTTGACAGCCGGTACGGTACGCATTTCAATGTCATCAGACAACATTAAAAAGTACACAATGGATATTGGCTGGCAATCAACTGGGGTAGAAATTGCCATCACACAGCATCACTCAAAAGAACGTGGCTTGGGCGGTAAATTGTCAGCCCCCATTCCATTTGTTAGTCTTGGTCCCGTAGCATCAAGCCAATGGGCAAAAAAAGGAGAGGATACCTTAACCATCAGAGTTCCACGTACTGGCAACGATGAAGAGGCTCTCGAAAAATTACGAAATGTGGTGCATATTTTGTTCCCGGATCCAGCGCAAAACATCTCTTCGCCAGCTCCGGTTCAAGAGAAATCGATACACGGCATCGGTCCGCTCATGGCAAAACTATTTATTGACAATCCTGCTTTGTCAATCAGCCAATCTACACTTGCACAAAAAACCAGCAGTCTTTCATTAGGTGCTTCATTAGGTGTGTCGGTCCCTGGGGTTTCAATAGGCTCCGCTACTGCGACACGAACGCGAATACGGGACCGAATTGCATCAAAAGATACTATAGGTAACGGGCGAATCGAGAGAAGGGCAGAAACCACCATGGTTGTAGACAATATGGTTGCTAATATATTGTCCACTGGTGCGTCACTTGCGGATGAAAATGGAAAAGGATTGGATGATCATGGATACACATTTAAAGTCGGTGGGTTAAGTGCGTATACCTACACACGTACTAATCCGAGTAAATTTTTTACTTTGCGCGAAAAACTTAGCACCAGACACCGCGCTGTGAACCCATTCGGAACGCGCGCTGACGTTGAATTTCAAACATGGAAACAAGTTGAGCCATATCTTAAAAAGGAGCGCGAGTTTTGGATCGATCTTCAAGCCAAGGAACTGAAAAAAACGTTTCCCGACATGCCAGCGATAGAGCAAATACGTGTTGCTAACGAATTGTTGGACGGCCTGATAGCAGATACCAAGGATAGCGCGGAAAAAGCCGATTTCTGGACTTTTGCCTTACTGCATTGGATAAACAGAGATTCTAAAACGGTTCTGGAAGCTCTTTTAGCACAATGCGATCTTGCGGATCGCCAGAATAACAAGGAAATGAAGGATGAAGCGGATAAAAGCATCAGGATGCTTCTACAGAACTCCAGCACATGGGATCCTTTCCGCTACGTGTGCTTCGAAACAGGACGATATTCTGATCGGCTTGGAAACCCGATTCTTGCTCCTTTTTACCGAGAAACCAGCAGCACTTCAGCTCGTGGTGGTCAAGTTTATCCGTTGCAAGATGAATTTGGACTCAGTGATACTAACAACGAACCAAGGAGATCAAATCAATCTTCAGTAGAAAATAGGCAATCATTATCACGACTTCCTGCTGATTTTTTGGAATTTGAGGAAGAGGAAACCAAAGAAGAAGAATCTGACACGGAGGATATCCAATCACCTCGACTTCCCGCTGCCCCTCCTCGTTTTAAGAAAGTGGAAACCACTGAAACATCCGAAGTAGATCATACTCAGGCGGTACCAGCACCTTCTGAACCAGAAAATCATGTTGAACAATCAACCCCAAAATCATCGCCAAAAAATGAAGAGAGAACTCAGAATGCTTATTCTCAGCAATATGCGGAGGCACTAAATCAACAGACTAATTCCGATTCACAGCGCCAGCCCTCGGATAGGGGTGTGGCAGCAGGTGTTAGGGAAAGAGCGATGAGGGAACTACAAAAACGTGGCCTCAATACGACACAAACGAACAACAAGAACAACTACTGACACGGTATTTCAATGTAGTAGTTGCGACCTGATCGAACTTGTAAAGAAATTTGTGTCAATGTCCTCGGTTCAATAATCTCTTACGAGGGATTGACCGATGGATATCATAATGAATAGAGAAAAACGTAAAACATTAGCCGAAAAAACTAACCAAAGATATTAACGTGAGCAGGTGCATTACACATGCCCGTGGCGTCTGAAATAAGCGATTAAGCCACTCGTGGAAGTATCAAGATGTGCATCGTAAGCCTGATCACCCAGAATCGCAGGTAACAAACGATTAGCGAGTTGCTTGCCCAATTCCACACCCCACTGGTCAAACGAATTAATGCCCCAGATCACCCCTTGCACAAACACTTTATGTTCATACAAAGCCAGCAGCATTCCCAACTGGAATGGATCAAGACTCGGCATCAGTATCGTGGTGGATGGCTGATTGCCGGCAAATACCTTGTGTGGCAATAACTTGGCAATATGCGCTTCATCCAACCCCGCTTGTGACAGCTCCTCGCGTGCCTGCGCTTCTGTTTTTCCGAATGCCAGCGCTGCGCTCTGCGCCAGACAATTTGCCAGTAACGGTGCCTGATGTCCGGGCAAAGGATAATCGCTGGAAGCCGCGACCACGAAATCGCAAGGGATCAGCCAACCGCCCTGATGCAATAGCTGAAAAAACGCATGCTGGCCATTCACGCCGATCTCGCCCCAGACAATAGGATTTGCCCGGCAATTCAGTGCTTCACCATCGCGGCTGACGGTTTTGCCATTCGACTCCATTTCCAGCTGCTGCAAGAAGGCGGGTAAATGTCGTATCGATTCGTTATACGGCAAGATCGCGGTTGTTTCAGCACCAAGAAAATTGGTATTCCAGACGGAAATCAATGCCAGCAACACAGGCAGATTTTTTTCCAGAGGCGCTTGACGGAAATGTTTGTCCATCGTTTCCGCGCCGACCAGCAAGCGTTCAAATCCGCTAATGCCGATTGCCAGCGCAACAGATAAACCTACGGCTGACCACAAAGAATAACGGCCGCCAACCCAATCCCAGATTTCAAGAATATTGCTGTCGGGAATACCGAATTCATGCGCTTTTGCCGGACTGGAAGTCACGGCAATAAAATGCTTGCCAATCGCCCACTCTTCCATTGCCGCCGCCATCAACCAGGTTCGTGCAGTCTGTGCATTGATGCTGGTTTCCTGCGTCGTGAACGTTTTGGAAGCGACAATAAACAAGGTGGTTCGGGGATCAAGTTTTTCGAGCAAGGGTGCCAGATGTGCACTATCAAGATTCGACACATAATAAAAATCCAGACCGGGATGCTGCGAAGCCGACAATGCACGTGTCGCCAGCTTAGGTCCCAGATCAGAACCACCAATACCGATATTGACGATATTCTGGATCGCATCGCCTTTAAACCCACGCCACAAGCCGCTACGCACACGTTCCACGATATCACGCATCTGCTTGCGCACCGCCCGTACTGCCGGCATCACATCCTCGGCAGCATTCGGAAAAGGGGTGAAATCGGTATGACGCAAGGCGGTATGTAATACTGCGCGGTCTTCGCTCAGATTGATTTTTTCACCGGCGAACATTCTGTCGCGCCATGTTTCTACGTCCGCCAGCCGCGCCAGCGAAATCAGGCTGTCCAGCGTAGCCTGATCAATCCGTTGCTTGGAGTAGTCCACCAGCAAGCCATCCAGTTCGACTGAAAAATGGCTAAAACGATTGGTATCTGCAGCAAATAAATCACGCAAATGCTGATCTGCCAGCCTTTGCTGATGCGCCAGTAAGGCGTGCCATTCGGGAGTGAGGGTAATATTCATATCATCCTGCAAAACGAATCAGAATTGAACGACGGAATCAGGCGGCGACATCCAGCAGTCTGGCGAGAGCAACGTATTGCTCCAGCGGAATCGTCTCTGCTCTCGCCTGGGGATCAACGCCAGCATCAATTAATTGCTGCTCCGTAATCAAGCCTGCCAGACAGTTTCTGACTACTTTGCGGCGCTGTGAAAAGGCTTTGGTAACCACCGCCTCCAGATGCTTCACGTTGCATTCCAATGGCTGAGGTTTTGGAATCATACGCACAATAGCGGAGTCTACTTTGGGTGGAGGGTCGAATGCCTCTGGTGTCACGACAAACATCAGATCCATGTGATAACGCCATTGCAGCATCACCGACAGACGTCCATAGGTCTTGCTGCCGGGAGGGGCCACCATGCGTTCAACCACTTCTTTTTGCAGCATGAAGTGCTGATCTTCTACCAGCGGCGCAATGTCTGCCAGATGAAACAACAACGGGCTGGAAATATTGTAGGGCAAGTTACCAACAACCCGTAATTTCTGACCAGCAGGAACAGGGATCGATGCAAAATCAAATTGCAACGCATCCCCTTCATGAATAATCAATTTCTCAGGCGAAAAATTCTTTTTCAAGCGGGCAACCAGATCGCGGTCCAACTCAACTACATGCAGTTGATCCAGTCCTTCCAGCAACAAACTGGTCATCGCCGCCAATCCTGGTCCGATTTCCACCATGGTTTGACCCGGTTGCGGATGAATGGTGCGAATGATCTGGCTCAATACCAGCTGATCGGTCAGAAAATTCTGACCGAAACGTTTACGAGCAATATGTTTCATGATTTCTATTGATGATGAGCCATGCCCGCAGCAACGCGGATGGCAACCAGCATGCTGCTGATGTCGGCATGCCCCAAGCCTTGTGCGGCCAGATCTAGTGCAGTACCGTGATCGACTGAGGTACGAATCAGCGGCAATCCCAGTGTGATATTCACACCAAGACCAAAGCTGGCGTGTTTTAGTACAGGTAAGCCTTGATCGTGATACATCGCCAGCACACAATCAGCCTGCTCCAGATATTTCTGCTGAAATAAGGTATCCGCCGGATAAGGCCCTGTGACCTGCATTCCCAGGGTTTGTGCATGCTGAATCACCGGAATAATGACATCGATTTCTTCACGTCCCAGATATCCATTTTCACCAGCATGGGGATTGAGCCCAGTGACCAGAATACGCGGTTGGGCGATGGCAAATTTGTTTTGCAAATCTGCATGAATAATGCTGATCGTGCGTAGCAGATCGTCGAATTGTATTGCGGCAGCAACGTCTTTTAACGGCAAATGCGTCGTTGCCAGCGCAACCCGCAAAGCTTGGGGCAAATGCGTATTGGCCTCACATGCAAGCATCATGACGACCTGAGGCGTCTGCGTTTTTTCTGCCAGATACTCGGTATGACCGCTGAATGGAACACCGGCATCGTTGATCGTACTTTTCTGCAAAGGTGCCGTCACCATCGCATCGCACCAGCGCTGCTGTATGCTTTCGATCGCGACATCCAGTGTCTGCAAAACTGAACGTCCGTTGCGTTTATCGAGCTGGCCTGCGACAACGTGTGCATTCAGGGGGCTATCAATCACCGTCATGCGGTTAGCCGGACAAGCAGGCAACCCCTGATAACGTACTGCTGCCAGCGAAATTCCCATCAGTTGTATCTCAGGGTCAATTTCTGCTGCCAACATCGCCAGATAAGCGGCGTCACCGATCAACACTGGCCGGACTTCATGGCGCAATTGCCATGCTGCACGAATAGAAATTTCCGGTCCTATACCTGCCGGCTCACCGACGGTGATAGCCAGTACAGGCAATCTGGATAAGGCCATTATTTTTCTTCCAGACGGAATTCGACAAAAGTGCGGTCTCGCAATTCACGCAGCCAGTCTTGTAAAGCTTCCTCCGATTTCCTCTCACGAACAGCCTGACGTGCTGCCATCCGCTGACGATCTTTGGAAACATCTTCCGTTTTGCGCTCTGTTACCTGAATCAGATGAAAACCAAAAGTGGACTGCACAGGCTCACTTACTTCATTGATTGCCAGTTTATTCATCGCCTGCTCAAATTCCGGTACGGTATCACCAGGATAAATCCAGCCCAGATCGCCTCCCTTGGATGCGGATCCGTCCGCAGAGTAGGTTTTTGCTAATTCTTCAAACGTTGCAGACTTGCTATCCAATTTTTGCTTAAGATCAAGCAATTTCTGACGTGCTTCGGACTCTGTGACGATCTGACTGACTTTGATCAAGATGTGACGGACATGCGTTTGCTGTACGGAAGCAGGACCCGCTTTAGTGCCACCTGCATCGCGCTTGCCACTGAGTTTGATGATATGAAAACCGTTCGAACTGCGGATAATGTCAGAATTTTCTCCGACTTTCAGCTTGCTGATGGCATCGAGGAATAACTGCGGCAGACGATCCTGCTCCCGCCAGCCGATTTCTCCACCCTTCAATGCTTCGGAACTATCCGAATAAGTCACTGCAAGTTTGGCAAAATCTCCACCACTACGCAATTTTTGTAACACTTCTTCTGCCCGTGCCCGACGCAACGCGATCTGTTCGGCTGTGGCGTTTTCAGGAATACGGACCAGTATTTGCGCTAAATTCAGTTCCTGTTTACCCAGTTTGGAATTGGCATCGGCGGCAATAAAATTATCAACTTCAGACTCTGAAATCTGAATCTTGCTATCCACCTCGCGCTCACGAATACGTTGCATCGTGATGTCGTCACGAATTTCTTCACGGAAAGAAGCATAAGAAGTGCCTTCACGTTCAATCTGATTGCGGAAATCCTGCAAAGACATTTTGTTCTGTTCTGCCATGCGCTGCATGGCGCGATCAAGGATAACATCGTCCACGCGCAAGCCATTTTCTTTGGCCAGTTGCAACTGGGCGCGATCCAATATCATCCGTTCAAGCAATTGTTTTTGCAGATCCGCACGTTCCGGTAACGCCGTTCCTTGTGCTTTCAGGCGGCGCTCAATCAGATTGATACGCTCATTAAGCTCCTGACGGGTAATCACTTCGTCATTCACAACAACAACGATGCTATTGACGAGTTGCGATTTAGCCGCAGATGCTGGCGCTGCAACCGTTGTGCTGACCTTGGTCTGCGCCAACACGGTACTTGCTGTCAGCAAACCCGCTGAAACAGCCAGTGCAGAAAATAGAGTTCGTTGTTTCATGTGCAATAAATTTCGCATAATGATCTATAAATCTTGTTGAGCAATACCCGTGTGAGTGCTCATCGCGGGCAAAAGTTGCAATATACACGTTAGCACCCATTTCACAAACAACCATGCCTACGCATTGCCGTATGGAAACCGACTAACCACCTGATGTCGAACCAGACATCTTTCCTGCTTAACGTTCACTGATAGGCTGATAGCCTGAAATATTCTTCTTGAGCGACTCCAATGGATTGGCGCCAAATCCCAGTCTTGCCAAACCATTAAACTCGATTTGGGCAGAAAAGCCTGAGCTGTTCGACAAACCGTTCACCGCAAACCGTTGTGCGACAAAGCGGAAAGACCAGCAATCTGCCTTATATTCAAATCCGACCAGACCATCAACGAGTTTTTTATCCAACAACGAGTAATTGCTACGGCCAACCATATACCAACGTCCGGCAACCGGCCATTGTGTTGAGACATCAATTTGCTCCAGTGTATTGCGCTGGAAACGGTATTCCAGGTTCAATACTTTTTTAGGAGCAGGCTGCCAGCGCACGCCATAGTTGGCACGTACTGACTGGTGGTCTGTCTGACTTACCTGCAATGCCATCTCGCCACTGAGTGTGCTGGATAATTTACCGATCGCAGCCAGTAACAGATCTGAGCGGCTGGGACTGATCGTGTCATCCAGCGTCACTCGCTGGGTATTAAAATAAAATCGCTGACCAATCGCCAGTTTCAGGCTTTCATCTCCGCTGCCCTCAATGTAGCGTGATACCAATGCAGCAGTAATCTGATTGGCATCACCAATGCGATCTTGCCCTGTGAACCGATTTTCGCTGAAAATCTGGGCGAAATTAAAATCAGCCACCGCACTATCGAAATTCGGGAAAGCCGACTGTTCACGATAGGGTGTTTTCACATAAAACAAACGCGGCTCCAGCGTTTGCGTGACTTCCGAACCAAATAATTGTGCTTTTCGTTCAAATACCATGCCGCTATCAACCGAGAACGTAGGCACAATCCGGTGAAAATCCGACTCCTGACCGGGAGCCGGATTGACGATGTGATAGTTACTCGCATGCAGAGAAATTTTGGGGATCACAAAGTAACCCGGCTGTATCAGCGGTAACGAAACTTGTGGATTAAATACCAAACGATCTCCGCGTACCAGTGTCGGATGCCAGAAACGTGTCAATATCGCATCCATCGACCAGTCCAGTCCTTTGACATCATGCTGCTCGGCATGTAATTGCAGCTGCGGCAGACGATCATAGGGACGCGTGATTGGCGAATTCACATCCTGCAATACCTGATAATTCGATGCACGCAAGCCGACGTTCCAGAATGAGCCGTAATACATCAGATTCGCATCGCGCAACAGCAAACGTTGCGCAGTCTTGGTAATCGTGCGGGAAAAATCAGCCGGGTAATCATCATCCGATGCGGCATTGATGTTCCAGGATAAATCCAGCTGCGGCAATATTTTTTGCTGATGAATCGATGCCAGCGCATAACGGTTCGTTCCCGTCTGACGGTCATTCGCGATACCTTCGATGCTGGTCTCACCAGCATAGGTTTCGCCAAGATAACGTCCCTCCAGGCCGAGCTGCAAACCACGCTGGGCAATCATTTTTGGATAAACGGTCAAATCGCGGTTAGGTGCGATGTTAAAGTAATAAGGCACCGCCAGTTCCGGGCCGCCCTTGGACGAACTACCGATAATCGGTGGTAAGAAACCGGAGTGACGAGCGCCAGACAGCGGAAAGCTTATAGAGGGCACGGCCAATATCGGCATATCTTTAAAATACAACACTGATTTCGTCGCAACGCCAGTATCAAGACCACTGTCGAGCTTGAAGGTATCTGCTTTCAGATACCAGTCTGGATCCAGACCTTCACAGGTACTGTAAGTGCCGCGAGTAATGTTAGAGCGCTCATCATCCTCAAAATCAATCCGTTCAGCATGCCCTCTGGCGTTGTTCTTGAACAGGCGATAGATAGGATTGGTCACATAGCCAGCGCCAGAGTCCATTTGCATGCGCAACTCATCGCCTTTATAGCAATCGCCATAACGCTCTACACGGATATTGCCACGCGCCTCGACTTCGTCTTCCAGATTCCGGTACATCGCCTGATCTGCTTTCAGACTCAGGCCTGCACCTTTGGTGACCTCGACATTTTCGTCCAGATTAATAAAACGCTCTGGCCTGCCATTCATGCGCTCTGCGTGAACGATGGTGGGAGTCGATTTATCCGCCTGACGCGCCTTATCGTATTCCTGAAGTTGTATTTGTGTTTCAGTCAGGGTTCTGGACACCAGAGTTTGCGCCTGCGCCTGCGCAAAGAAGGCAGGTACGAGTACCGAAGCCACAATTGCGGGGATAGTAGGAAACAATAGCGGTGAGTGAGATAATACGGGTTTCCTGCGCATGTATTCAGAGGTCAGTAAGCGTTTTTGCAAGCACGCTGGACGGTGTCTTTCAGACAATCCACCAGAAATCAGTCGCCTATTATAGGTGAAATGCTGCCAGAACCATCTGAACCGTGCATACAAACTAACTCTCTTGGCAATTTAGACATGACATCCACCGTCACACCGACTCCGAACCCTGCTGCCAGTCCCAGCAAAGAGCAGCGCCGTCTGGGCCTGCTTGACTGGCTCTCAACACTAAAGAATCATGAATTACAGACTGACAGTCTGCGTCCTGCTTCAGCAGACGCCAGCTTCCGCCAGTTTTATAGAATCGATGCTGGCGATGGACGGACCCTCATTGCGGTTGATGCCCCACCGGCAACTGAAAATTCTGCCAATTACATCAAGTTGGCAAAACTCTTCAAAGAAATCGGTCTGACCGTCCCCGAAGTACTGGAATCAGATTTGGAACAAGGTTTTTTACTGGCTACAGATCTCGGGCAGCACACCTATGCTCATGTGTTGAACAACGATACCGCTCACAAACTGTATCTGGATGCCATCGACAGTCTGGTGTTGATGCAGGCACAAAGCCAGCCAGATGTCTTGCCTGAATATGATCGCGCCTTCCTGGAACGCGAACTGAACATTTTCACAGAATGGTATATCGGCAAACATCTGGGCGTCACGCTGACAGAAGCGCAAACGAAAACGCTGAACAAGGTCTTTGATCATCTGCTGTCGAGTGCCGTTGCGCAGGCGCAGGTGTATGTACATCGTGATTTTCACTCACGCAATCTGATGTGGACGGAAAAAGGAAACCCCGGCATCGTCGATTTTCAGGACGCGGTGTATGGTCCGGTCACATATGATCTGGTATCACTGTTGCGCGATGCCTATGTGCAGTGGGATGAAGAAATGGTTCTGGACTGGGCAATACGCTACTGGGAAAAGGCCAGACGCGCAGGCTTGCCTGTACCAACAGATATCGACAGTTTTTACCGGGACTTTGAATGGATGGGGCTACAGCGTCATCTCAAAATTCTCGGAATTTTTGCGCGTCTTTCGCATCGCGACGGCAAAGATAATTTTCTCGCAGATATTCCTACGGTCATGGAATACGTCCGTAAAACATCCCATCGTTACAAAGAGTTAGTACCGCTGTTGCGTTTGCTGGACGAACTGGAAAACACCGCACCGCAAGTTGGTTATACATTCTGAGGTCAACCGTATGAAAGCCATGTTACTTGCCGCTGGCCGCGGTGAACGTATGCGTCCACTGACCGATACCTGTCCCAAGCCTTTGCTCAAAGTACGCGGACGCCCGCTGATTGTCTGGCATATTCTGAATCTGGTGAAGGCCGGTATTACGGACATTGTGATCAATCATGCGCACCTTGGTCACATGATTGAAGACACGATCGGCAATGGTAGTCAATTCGGCGCAAATATTGCTTACTCTGCCGAAACACAGGCATTGGAAACCGCCGGAGGTATCGCCAATGCCTTGCATTTACTGGGGGATGAGCCGTTTATCGTCGTATCTTCAGACATTTATATTCCTCATTTTAATTTCAAGGAATGTCTGAATACACTGGAAGAAAATGATCCATGGGGAAATCCACATCCGCATGATCAGCGTGATATCGCCTGGTTGTACATGGTTAAAAATCCCTCGTTTCATCCAACCGGCGATTTCGCTATGACGTTGATGGGATTATCAAACGACGGTACGCCACGCCATACGTTTGCCAATATTGGCGTCTATCGCCCCGAAATGTTTTCCAGCATACGTCCCGGTGATCACGCCAAGCTGGGACCGCTGCTGCGCGAGTACATCGACGCCGGACGTATAGGCGGCGAGATGTATCGCGGCGAATGGCACAACCTCGGTACGCCAGCGCAGCTGGAAGCACTCAACGCACCACTGTCATTACGCCGAGGATAGTATGGCACCTGCTTCCATTGCCCCGTTTCAGGCACGTCGCCAGCAATTGATTGCTCTGATGATGGAGCAAGGTGGCGGTATCGCGATTATTCCGACTGCGCGGGAATTGATACGCAACAACGACAATCACTTCCCATTCCGGCACGATAGCTATTTTTATTACCTGTCCGGCTTCAGCGAACCGGAAGCCGTCATCGTGCTGATTGCGCAAGCAGAACAACAACGCAGTATTTTATTTTGCCGCGAGAAAGATCCCGAACACGAGATCTGGGATGGATTTCGTTTTGGCCCGACCGCAGCCCAGAGCAATTTTGGCTTTGACTTCGCTTATCCGATCGAGTCGCTGAATGACAAAATGCCAGAGTTACTGGCGGATGCAGGCAAGCTGTTTTACAGCAATCAGACAGAACCGCATCTGAATCATCAGCTATCACAATGGATGCAGACAGTACGTGGCAAAAGCCGCTCAGGCATCAGCGCACCGGCAATCACCATTGATGTCCGCGAGTTGCTCGACGAAATGCGACTGATCAAAGACCCGCATGAAATCGCGCTGATGCAACGGGCGGCCAGCATCTCCGGTGCGGCTCACGCAAGAGCCATGCGTCATGCCAGACCTGGACAATTCGAATACGAGCTGGAAGCGGAATTACTGCATGAGTTCCGCCGGCATGGAGCGCAGGCACCGGCTTACGGCTCTATCGTTGCCAGCGGCGCCAACGCCTGCGTGCTGCATTATCAGCATAATCAGGCACAAATCCGGGAGGGAGATTTAATCCTGATTGACGCCGGTTGCGAGTTCGATAGTTATGCCGCAGATATCACACGCACATTCCCTGCCAGCGGCAAGTTCAGCGCAGCACAAAAAAATGTTTACAACCTCGTTCTGAACGCACAACAGGCAGCAATGGCCTGGGCCCGCGCTGGTGCTGTGTATATGGATGGTCATCATGCCGCTGTACGCGTATTAACAGAGGGAATGCTGGATCTGGGACTCCTCGATAAAAACATCGTGGGCAACGTCGATGACGCCATCGCAGGGCTAGCATATCGCCAGTTTTATATGCACGGCACAGGTCATTGGCTGGGGCTGGATGTGCATGACGTTGGCCGGTATCGTGACGTGCAAAAAATGGGCGATGAAAGACCTTATCGTCGATTGCAGGAAGGGATGGTCATCACTATCGAACCGGGGATGTATGTGCGCCCCGCAGACAACGTACCGGAACAATACTGGAATATCGGGATCCGTATTGAAGACGATATTCTGATCACTGCGGATGGTCATCTGAATCTGAGCCGCGACACGCCAAAAACCGTGGCTGAAATAGAAGCAGAAATGCGCTCTGCAACATCAGTATGTCCGGCATAACCCGTACGACTAGCACGACTAGCATGACC
This sequence comes from Undibacterium sp. SXout7W, assembly GCF_049339385.1. Classification (NCBI taxonomy): domain Bacteria; kingdom Pseudomonadati; phylum Pseudomonadota; class Betaproteobacteria; order Burkholderiales; family Oxalobacteraceae; genus Undibacterium; species Undibacterium sp. SXout7W. The sequence goes on from NZ_JBMPPF010000003.1 coordinate 105,087, forward strand.
AGATTAACCAGGCTACCAGCTCAACCATCATGAATGAAGTCATCAACGACATTGACATTGCCATCTGCGGCGCAGGTCCAGTAGGACAGGCGCTCGCTTTACTGCTACATCAGCAAGGGGTTCCGGCAAACCGGATTGCCTTGTTCGATGCAAAAACCAGTGTACAGGCACAGCAGGATGCGCGCTCCATTGCCTTGTCTTATGGCAGCCAGCAACTACTACAGAAAGCGCGATGCTGGCCCATCAAAGCGACTCGCATCGGTGAAATACATGTCTCGCGGCGCGGTCATTTTGGACGCAGCCTGATCAAGGCAGAAGAATACGGCGTACCTGCATTGGGATACGTTGCCCGTTATGGCGATATCGTTACTCCCATGGAAATCGCCTTACAACAAGCGGCTATTCGCATACATCGACCTGTTCTGGTTCAGGAAATCACCGAAGCTGACGATCATGTGCGCTTACATCTGCAACATACAGAAAGCGGTCAAAGTTCGACAGTGAGCGCGAATATGCTGGTACAGGCGGAAGGCGGCACTTTCTCGGATCAGTCTGTGCGCCACCAACATCACGATTACCAGCAAACCGCGATCATTGCACATGTACTGTGCGATCAACGGCTTGCGGAACGGGCATTTGAACGTTTTACAGAACAAGGCCCGCTCGCGTTGCTGCCTCAGGAAGATGGCTATGCACTGGTCTGGTGTGTGCGACCTGCAACGGCACAACAGTTAATGGCGCTTGATGAACCGGCGTTCAGACTAGCCTTGCAACAAGCCTTTGGAGGGCGTCTGGGGACATTCACCGCTACCTCATCCCGAGTTTCTTATCCACTGGGACTCAATGCTCAACCGCAAGCAACAGCGCGCATCGTCAGCATTGGCAACGCCGCACAGACCTTGCATCCGGTAGCAGGTCAGGGTTTGAATCTGGGATTGCGCGACAGTTTTGTGCTGGCAACATGTCTGAGTCAGAACAGAGATCAGCCAGATCGCGCATTGCAACAATTTCTGACTCAACGCCAGACGGATCGTCGCCTGACAATACGTCTGACCGACAGCATGGCACGCCTGTTTGCGAGTTCGCCGGATGGTTCACTCACACAAATATTGCTAGGACTCGGGCTGGGTACGCTGGATATCTGCAGTGGCGCAAAGAAAATACTGGCAGAACAAATGATGTACGGTTGGCGCAGCTAAGGGCGAATATCGGCATACGCTGATTGCTGTAGTAAACAAAACCCGTCGTACCAGATTTATTTTTATAATCCGCAACGAATTCCCACTGTCAGCGACTATCCTCTACAATTCGCTACAATTCATTCCTCATCATAAGGACACATCATGAAGTTACGCACAAAAAGACGCTTATTAAACTACGGTCGCTTGTACAACTATCAACTGGCGACGGTACTGGAAGCAGCGTTTCAGGATTTCAAAGCCAACTTCACCAAAGAAGGTGAGTCTGTTGCAGAATCGCTGGATGCACTGGAAAAACTTGGCACCAGCTATCGTTATTTCAAAAAATTTGCATTGCGCTTCGTTATCACGCGCTAATCGCACATGCTATAACACCCGTTGCACCTGTTGCAGCACGCGTTGCGCGCGACATCACCTGCCCGGGTTTTTATCGAAGGGTATCAGCCCTTCGATTCCCCCCTACATGGTTCTCATCTGATTCATCTTTACTCCGTCAGGATGAATATAGCTATACGGCGTTCGTCGTGATCAGCAAAGCACACTTTCTCCTGCTATTTGCTTTGCACATCTCCATGCTGACGTGACCAAATGTCTGAATACATGTCAACCATGTTCATTCGTTCGCTCAATGTTACCAATTGCTGTAACTCAGCAATCACATTCATTCATCACATCAATCAATCGGCAACCCGCTGACTGGCTTGATTTCTTCCATACAAATCATCGACCTTAACGATGCCACACCAGGCACTTGCATCAAGGTATCCGTCAAGAACTGCGACAGACTTTTTAAGTCCGTTGCCACAACTTTCAATATATAGTCAAAGTCACCCGAAATCGTATGGCACTCGATAATGTCTGGGAATGCTTTCAATTGACGCTCGACTTCCCGTACATTGCGAAACTGCTCCCGATCCAGTGATAAATTCACGAATGCCATCACTCCAAGTCCCAGCGCTTCCGGTGCAACCTGCGCAACATAGGCACGTATCACTTTTTTTTCTTCCAGCGTACGAACCCGTCGCAATGTCTGTGGCGGCGACAAATGAATTTTTTCGGCCAGATGCAGATTACTCATGCGGCCATCCTGCTGGAGGTATCGCAAAATGCTCAGATCATATGTATCCATTTTTTGATATTTTTAAATTACGATTAATATGAAATTAAATTTCTTTTTAAAAAAATTAAACGAATTTAAATTTCTAAAAATCACCATTTTACATTACATTTAGCAATCTAATTTTTACTCCGCATCGCTACAATGTCTCATGGCTGAACGATTCCAAACCTGAATTCAAACTGGCAGACATCATCAGCATTCATATCTCACGCTGCTGCCTTGTAAGTTGCTGCCTTACCAACTGCAATTGGCGGAGAGAACATTTTACGGAGTAACATCATGGTGACCTTTATCGGTACACGGGAAATGCAAACCCACCTGCGACAAGCAGGTCCAGAGCAAGTGATCGCACGCATGGCGGAAATGATCAGAGAAGACTATCTGCGCTGGAATTTATTCGACAAATCAGCGCGCGTCGCCAGTCATTCTTCTATTGGCGTGATTGAGCTGATGCCGATATCCGATGGTAAAAACTACTCATTCAAATACGTCAACGGACATCCTGCCAACACGCAATCCGGCTTACTGACTGTCACTGCATTTGGCGTTTTGTCTGATGTCGCTACCGGCTACCCTCGGCTACTGTCTGAACTGACATTAACAACCGCATTGCGCACGGCGGCCACGTCCACACTGGCAGCAAGCCATCTGGCAAACGTCGGCAGCCGCAGCATGGCACTGATTGGCAATGGTGCTCAAAGTGAATTTCAGGCAATTGCATTTCACACTATGCTGGGAATCGCTGAGCTGCACGTTTATGATACCGATGCCGCCGCAACAGAGAAACTGATCCGGAATTTAAGCCGCTATCCAAAACTCAAGATCATTCGCAGTAATTCAGTTGCGCATGCTGTTCAGGGTGTGGATATCATCACCACAGTGACAGCGGATAAAACAAACGCGACTATATTGACAGCGGATATGCTGTCGCCGGGTGTGCATATCAATGCCGTCGGGGGTGATTGCCCTGGCAAAACAGAATTGCATCCGGATATTCTGAAGCTCGCTTCTGTCGTCGTCGAATATGAGCCACAATCCAGGATAGAAGGTGAGCTACAACAAATGCCAGCAGATTTTCCGGTGACCGAGTTATGGGAAATCCTGAGCGGAAACATCGACATACGTACAAACGCGCAACAAATCACTATTTTTGATTCTGTTGGTTTTGCATTGGAAGATTTCTCTGCCATGCGTTATCTGGAAAAATACGTTGTACATGCACATTCACCACTACTGGATCTGATTCCTGAAATGCTCAATCCCAAAGATTTATTTGGCATGGGAATGTCCATTGATGCGACGGGAACATCAACACCAGAAAAAGCCAAAGTAACTGAGAAAACCAAGGTAACTGAAAACAATCCGCTCTGAATATTTGAGTACAGACTCGTGAGATCACCTGAAGAATGAAAACTATTGCTGTTATCGGCGCTCCGACAGATGTCGGCGCCAGTGTAAGAGGAGCGGGCATGGGGCCCGATGCCTTGCGTGTCGCAGGCCTCAACGAGGCCCTGCAAGCGCATCAGATGCGTGTGGTTGATCACGGCAATTTGCATGGTCCAGCCAATCCGTGGCAAGCGCCCGTCAACGGTTTGCGACATCTGAAAGAAGCTATCGACTGGAACCAGATTGTATTTGATGCTGTCGATGCGGCCTTACGAGCGGGTCATATGCCCATGATGTTGGGAGGCGATCATTGCCTCGCTATTGGCTCTATCAGTGCAGTTGCCAAACATTGCAAACAAACGGGAAAAAAATTACGGGTACTGTGGTTTGATGCGCATGCAGACAGCAATTTATCGTCTATCAGCCCGACCGGCAATATCCACGGCATGCCCGTTGCATGCCTGATGGGGCATGGCCCGGAAGCATTGGTCAACTATGCAGGACAAGTTCCTGCTATACAGGCAAGCGATATTCGTCTGATCGGCATACGCAGTGTTGATGAAGGTGAAAAACGTTTCATTCACGACATGGGAATGCAAGTCTTTGATATGCGTTACATCGATGAATACGGTATGCGCAATGTGATGAGTTCCGTACTCGCAGGGCTAGATTCCGACACACACCTGCATGTCAGCTTTGATATGGACTGTCTTGATCCCGCTATAGCACCAGGCGTAGGTACTGCAGTACGCGGCGGGCCAACGTACAGAGAAGCGCAATTATGTATGGAAATGATTGCCGATACGGGTCTACTGGCATCGCTGGATCTGGTGGAACTCAATCCTGCACTGGATATCCGCAACCAGACTGCGGAGCTGGCCGTAGATCTGATCGAGAGTTTATTTGGAAAATCCACTTTGGTCAGGCTGTAGCACAAAAAAAAGCACCTGCGCACACTACGGCAATCTATAAAAAAAACCACCAGATCACGCTGGTGGTTTTTTTCATTCAAGTGATGGAGCTAAAATCAATTCAATTCAATTCAATTCAATTCAATTCAATTCAATTCAATTTCAGTTCAATCTCTGATTGATTACTCTACTGCTTTCACCATATCTTCAATGACTTTTTTAGCATCACCAAAGACCATCATGGTTTTATCCATATAGAACAATTCATTGTCCAGACCTGCATAACCAGAAGCCATAGAGCGTTTGTTGACGATAACGGTCTTCGCTTTATACGCTTCCAGAATCGGCATACCGGCGATGGGTGATTTAGGGTCTTTGGCAGCAGGATTCACCACGTCATTCGCACCCAGAACCAGTACCACATCGGCCTGACCGAACTCACTGTTGATATCTTCCATCTCGAATACCTGATCGTAAGGTACCTCTGCTTCCGCCAGCAAAACGTTCATATGACCAGGCATACGACCAGCTACAGGGTGGATGGCATATTTGACGGTAATGCCCTTATGGGTCAGCTTTTCAGTCAGTTCTTTCAGAGCATGCTGGGCGCGTGCAACCGCCAAACCATAACCCGGAACAATGATGACTGTTTCTGCATTACCCAACAGGAAAGCAACGTCGTCCGGAGAACCAGATTTGACGTTACGTTGAACCTGAGTGCCGCTGCTGGCAGCTGCTGCTTCGCCCCCAAAGCCACCAAGAATAACGTTGAAGAACGAGCGGTTCATTGCCTTACACATGATGTACGACAGAATCGCACCAGAAGATCCCACCAGCGAACCGGCAATAATCAGCATGGAGTTATTCAGAGAAAAACCGATACCAGCAGCAGCCCAGCCAGAATAACTATTGAGCATAGACACCACCACCGGCATATCAGCACCACCGATAGGGATAATGATCAATACACCAAGGACAAAAGCGATCGCAGTCATGATCACAAAAGGTGTCCAGCTTTGCGTGATGCAAAACGCAATACCTAAGGCTATCATGGCAATCGCCAGTACCAGATTTAACTGATGCTGACCGCTAAAGCTGACAGGTGCGCCTTGAAACAGACGGAACTTGTACTTGCCGGATAATTTACCGAATGCGATCACAGATCCAGAGAAAGTAATCGCACCGACAAAGGTTCCGATGAACAGTTCCAGACGATTACCAAACGGAATCGGCTGATCCTTGCCAACGATGTTAAATACCCAGGGTTCAGACACCACGGCAACAGCAATACATACCGCAGCCAGACCAATCAGGGAGTGCATCGCTGCAACCAGTTCTGGCATCTTGGTCATTTCAACACGCTTTGCCAACGTCGCACCGATGCCACCACCCACTACGACACCCAGCACGACCAGACCATAACCGAGACCAGAACCGGATGATTCGGATTTCAGCTTCACGATCAGGGCGATTGTCGTCGCAACAGCAACTGCCATACCAATCATCCCAAACGTATTACCGCGACGGGCTGTAGACGGATGCGATAAACCCTTCAAGGCCTGAATAAAACATACCGATGCAATCAGATAGAGCATCGTTACCAGATTCATGCTCATTATTTATTCTCCTTTGCAGCTTTCGGTTCTTTTTTCTTGAACATTTCCAGCATACGCTGTGTGACGAGAAATCCACCGAAGACATTCACCGCAGCAAGCGCCACTGCGACCGTGCCCATTACTTGCGCCAGCAGGCCTTCTGTCAGTCCGGCAGCAAGCATGGCACCGACGATGATGATGGCTGAAATCGCATTGGTCACCGCCATCAGTGGTGTATGCAATGCCGGAGTTACCGTCCACACAACGTGATAGCCGACATAAATCGCCAACACGAAAATGATGAGATTGGTAAGGGTATGACTAACTTCCATAATATCCTCTCTGTTTGTCTAATGAGTTTCAGCGTGAGACGCGGGTCAGACACCTATAACAAGTGCAATGACGCGCACAACACGACCGAATGCGTCATGCAAATAATTACTCTTTGAGACTGGTCATCTGATTTTTGCTATCGACAAAGACGACTTTCGGCTTGTGCGTCTTCACCTCTTCTTCTGTCATCGGAGCATAGGTACAGATAATCATCAGATCACCCAGCTGTACGCGGCGCGCAGCAGCACCGTTAAGTGAGATTTCACCGCTTCCACGCTTGCCTTTAATGGCATAGGTAGAAAAGCGCTCACCGTTATTGACGTTGTACAGCTCAATCTGTTCGTTCTCCTTGATGTCGGCAGCGTCGAGCAGATTTTCATCGATCCCACAAGATCCTTCATAATGCAGATCGCACTGGGTTACAGTTGCGCGATGAATTTTGGCGCGGAGCATATTTCTTTGCATGATGTTCTTTACTCTCTGAAACTTAAAATTTAAATCTGGTGTACTTCTGTTTTACTTATTTATTTCTTCAAAATCTCACCGCCGGCACAAACCAGTGTCGCGGCGACGATTTCATCCTCACGATTGATCGCCAGCGCAGCGTCTTTATCGATAATCAATTTGAGGAAATCCAATACATTGCGTGCGTACAGCGCTGAAGCGTCGGCCGCCACCAGTGTCGCCAGATTTGGCTCACCGATGATGTGTACACCATATTTAGTCACCGTCTTGCCCAGCTCAGACAAAGGACAATTTCCGCCCTGCTCTACCGCCATATCCACAATCACGGAACCTGGCTTCATGGATTTCACGGTTTCTTCGGAAATCAGAATCGGTGCTTTACGACCAGGGATTAATGCAGTCGTGATGATGATATCTGCCTGTTTGGCACGTTCATGCACAAGTGCTGCCTGACGAGCCATCCAGGCCGCAGGCATAGGACGGGCATAACCACCGACACCTTTGGCTATTTCACGCTCTTCGTCAGTTTCATAAGGCACGTCAATAAATTTAGCGCCCAATGATTCTACTTGTTCCTTGACCGGCGGGCGGACATCAGAAGCCTCAATCACAGCTCCCAGACGCTTTGCCGTCGCAATTGCCTGCAAACCAGCAACACCAACGCCCATAATCAGAACACGAGCGGCTTTTACTGTTCCCGCAGCAGTCATCAACATCGGCATAAAGCGCTGATACGTATTGGCTGCCAGCATCACTGCTTTATAGCCCGCGATATTTGCCTGCGAAGACAAGACATCCAGCGACTGCGCACGAGTGATACGCGGCGCGGCCTCCAAAGCAAATGCAGAAATCCCATGCGCCGCCATCGCGGCGATGTTTTCAGCATCAAATGGATTCAGCATGCCGACAATGACTGTACCGGACTTGATTAACGTCCGTTCGTCAGCGCTCGGCGCACGTACTTTCAAGACCAGCTCTGCACCAAACGCATCGGATGCAGAACCAATTTGAGCACCAGCGGCATGATAAGCCTCATCAGTAATGCTAGAAGAAATACCTGCTCCGGCCTGCACCACCACCGAATGTTTGGCAGCGATGTATTTCTTGATGGTTTCTGGGGTTGCCGCAACGCGGGTCTCCCCTGGCCGTGTCTCGGCGGGAATGCCGATTTTCATAGATTTGCTCCCTGATTAATGTAAATAAATTCTATTATTTGAGGAAGCATGACTGGACATGCTTCCTCATTTTTTCGTCAATCAAAGCTGAACTGTGTTGCCCGCTTTTGCCATCGCACATGATATCTGCTGACACTGATCGCGCTGATTTCTGATTTGGAAACAGCGCGCACACTCTGAACTGATTAAATCTAATGCTTACCTGAATCTTACATTTCGTATTCGACAACGATATTACACGTAAAATGTTTTTTAGCACAACCGTTCGTTTTTCTGTGTTTTTGATCGTATTTTTATGATCCCTACGTAATTCTACGTTGTCGAATCAGTATTTTCAGTTAAGAATATCATTAAAAAACAAACACTTGCAGATTTAACTTGAATAAGTACTGATTTGGTGCACTTATTTATATCTCCCAAAACTCACCAAAATGTCCCATATAGATAAAATCTGCATTAGCTAATTCGCTGTCATATTTGCTGGTTTGCCACACAAATTCTGATGGCAAAGTAAAATGTCGGACTTATTGAGAAAAGTTATGTCTACCATCTGGAAACCCTCCGTCACTGTCGCCGCCATCATAGAGCGCGACCAGCAGTTTTTAATGATTGAAGAAGAAACTGTCGATGGCGTACGCATCAATCAGCCCGCAGGTCATCTCGATCCGGGAGAATCGCTTGAACAGGCTGTCGTCCGGGAAACCCTTGAGGAGACGTCGTTTGACTTTACCCCAACGGCTCTGACTGGCACCTATCTTTCACGCTTTATCTCTTCCACCAACGGCGTAGACGTTACTTACCTGCGTTTTGCTTTTTGCGGTGAACTTGGCCAACAACATCAGCGTCCGCTTGATGACGGAATTTTGCGCTGGTTATGGATGTCGTATGAAGAATTAAAGGCGTCACAGGCAAGACACCGGAGTCCTCTGGTCATGCAATGTGTAGATGATTATCTGGCGGGACAACGTGCTCCATTGTCTGTGCTGAAAACGCACCCATCAGCACTCGCCTCCGCTAGCATCAATTCCAGTCAACAAGAGAAAAAATAATGGCAAAGAAACGTGTAGTAATAGGAATGTCAGGCGGTGTAGATTCCTCTGTCTCCGCTTGGTTACTAAAAGAACAAGGATATGAAGTCATCGGTCTGTTCATGAAAAACTGGGAAGACGATGACGACTCCGAATATTGCTCCACCCGCGAAGACTGGATAGATGCAGTAAGTGTGGCTGACGTCGTGGGCGTTGATATTGAGGCTGTGAACTTTGCCAGCGAATATAAAGATCGCGTGTTTGCGGAGTTTCTGCGTGAATATCAGGCTGGACGCACGCCCAACCCCGATGTTTTATGTAACGCCGAAATTAAATTCAAGGCATTCCTTGACCATGCCATGAAACTTGGTGCGGACTATATTGCAACCGGTCACTACGCACGCGTCCGTGAAATGAATGGCCAGTTTCAATTACTGAAAGCCATTGATGCGAGCAAAGACCAAAGTTATTTCCTGCACAGACTCAACCAGACTCAACTGGCAAATACCCTGTTTCCATTAGGGGAAATTCATAAAACTGAAGTCCGGCAAATTGCGGAGAAATTACAACTTCCGAATGCGAAGAAAAAAGATTCTACCGGGATTTGTTTTATCGGTGAACGCCCATTCCGCGAATTTCTGAATCGTTACTTATCGTACCAACCCGGTGAGATACGCACTCCGGAAGGCGAAGTCATCGGTCAGCATGTGGGCTTGAGCTTTTACACATTGGGACAACGCAAAGGTATCGGTATCGGCGGCATTAAATCTCACCAAAATGCTGATGGCAGCAGTGATGCCTGGTATGTGGCAAAAAAAGATGTTGAAGCAAACACCTTGTACGCAGTACAAGGTCACGACCACCCTTGGTTGCTCTCGTCATCACTGGAAGCACAACAAGTCAGCTGGGTCGCCGGTCACGCACCAGAAACGGCGAGTTTGTCGGCCAAAACACGCTACCGCCAGCCGGATGTCGCGTGTCAATTCCAGGGTGACGAAGAACGCTTCACGTTACGATTCGACCAAAAGCAGTGGGCTGTCACCCCTGGACAATCGGCAGTTTTATATGATGGCGATGTCTGTCTTGGCGGTGGCATCATCAATCAGGCATCCAGTACGCTCTGAAACAGCCGTTCATCGGTGCTCTTGCCAGATCACCAATCAGAAAAGGCCATAAAAAGTCACCAACGTAGCGAAATTTGCAGACATAGCGTGGCTTATTAAGAGTATTGGGTAGAAGCAGAATAAACGCAGAACAGAAGTACAAATAAAAGGAAATACAATGAATTGCAAAATATAATTCTTTTGTATTAACGATATGCTTGTTTTGAGTCAGTTTTGCCTCACATAAGCATTTGGATATACAAAACCCTTCGTTTTGATACGATTCATTTCTTTACAATTTAAAACGATGAAATTATATTTACATTTCCTTTTCGCCAGAAATACCAGCCCAATATGAATCGTCCTGATACGCAAGCCCTTGGTGGCACTGTCAATGCACGCATAGGCAAGGTCTACATGAGTCTGTCCAAAGCTCATCGAAAAGCGGCAGACTATGTTTTATCCAACGTATTCCGTTCGGCCACTATGTCGATTGATGAATTGGCGAACGCCGTAGGCATTTCTGTTGCTACGGCAAACCGTTTTGCCAGGGCACTGGGATTTGATGGTTACCCGCAATTTCGTGCAGAGCTGGTATATGGTTTTGAAGCCATGCTGGCTCCGATTGACAATTTGCGCAGTGAAGTACAGCGTCCGGCTACCAGCACTGAAATTATTGCTGGCTCGCTCAATGAGGATCTGGCGAATCTGGAAGCCACCCGCCGCGGACTGGCACCTGACTTATGCAATCAAGCAGTCAGAATGATTTTAAATGCGGAGCGCATCTATGTAGTAGGTTACGGTGCCAGCGCATTTTTGGGTGGGCTGATGGCACATGGTCTGGATCCGTTCTGTGGCACGGTACAATCGACCATAGGCTCGGGCGGCCCGTCGCATGTTGCGCGTCAGCTATTCAAATACACCTCCAGGGATCTGGTAATTGCAATTTCTTTCCCGCGTTATGCGGAAGATGTGGTTACTATCCTGCAACAATTACGCGAAAAAGCCGTTCCCGTATTGGCACTGACCGATGCACCAAGTTCGCCATTAGCATCCCTGGCAAATGTTACTTTGTACGCACAGACAAGAAGACATTTTTCGCCTAACTCAGAGGGCGCGGCTCTCTGTCTGATCGAAGCCATTTGCAGCGCTGTTGCCCATCAAGCGAAAGCGCCTGTTCATGCCGCTTCAGAAATGACTAAATTCGTCTTGCCATGGTTGTATCAGGAACCTGGCAACTCCACTCGCAAAGCAGCCGCGCAAGAAAGCAAAATTATCACCCATGATCAGGGTGAGTAACATCTGAATAAGGGGCTCATAAGCCTTCTACTAATGTAGAACCACCACAAGTCATCAGGCTTGTGGTGATGCGGTACATGTTTTTTCCCTCGCCGCTCTATCTTGTATCCATCAAATGAAGTCCCTTTTGAGCCCGCATTATTCGTATTTACACGATGACACGTCCATTCACGGCGTGGATTGCAGGCTTTCTAAAAAAGTATCAGGGCTTCGTAACATTATCCCAGTAAGATATGACAACGAAGGTCGTACAAGCCTGCGACAGGAAGCAACAACGCCGGCGCGGTGGTTTTGCGTAAGTCATAGATGAACGACGGTTATTTTTTGTCATCATTACCGCCCATTAAAATATTGCCGCTCTTATAATAATGCTGTTTTCTTCACACCATAAGAGACATCATGCAAAAATTACCAAAAATTGCGGTCGCATTTCTGATCCTGATCCTGTTATTTATCATCAGCCCATTTGCCACAATTCCTGCAGGTCATCGCGGTGTATTGACAACCTTCGGTAAGCCATCGGAGGAGGTCTATAGCGAAGGAATTCACTTCGTCTGGCCAATAGCGCAAAAAATGAATAAGGTATCGGTTGCCATCCAAAAAGGAGAAGGCGATGGCGATGCCGCCTCCAAAGACTTGCAAACAGTTCATACCAAAATCGCGATCAACTATCACGTACGACCAGATGCCGTGGTCGCTGTTTTCCGCGACTTAGGGAATGAACCAGGGGAACGCATTATCATCCCCAGCGTACAAGAAGCAGTCAAAGCAGTTACCGCTCGCTTTACGGCAGAAGAGCTGATTTCCAAACGCTCGCAGGTCAGGGACGAAATTATTCTGGCACTCAAAGAACGCATGGCAAGACACGGGCTGGTCGTCGATGAATTCTCGATCGTCAATTTTAATTTCAGCCGTACGTTCAATGAAGCGATTGAGGCCAAAACCACGGCAGATCAATTGAAAATGAAAGCGGAGCGCGATCTGCAGCGGATTGAAGTAGAAGCTAAACAAAAAGTATCGCGTGCCCGGGCGGAAGCAGAAGCACTGGCCCTCCAACGCCAGCAAGTCACACCGGAATTATTGCGCTTACGGGAAACTGAAAATCAGGCAAAGGCGATAGAAAAATGGGATGGCCGCTTACCGACAACCACCGGAGGTGCTATTCCGTTTATTAATCTGACCAAATAAGCAAGAAGCGCTTTGTCCTGCAAAATATCCTACCTAATCAAAAGGCACCTTGACGGTGCCTTTTTTTTCAAAGCAATGCGTTGATCGCTTATTCAGCAGCAATTACTTGTGCAGCCGCGTTAACTACCGCAGCAATACGACCGACGTCACGCAGTTGTGTCGTCGACATGCCTTCTTTTTTCAACAATTCAAAATGTGATTTCACGCAAAAATGACATTTACCGACAATGGATGCAGCCAGCGCATACATTTCAAAACGACGCTTATCGACACCGCCGTTGGTCGCATAGGCATTCATCCTTAATTGTGCTGCTTGTGTTTTCAGGTCGGCATCATCCGCCATCTCAACATACGGATACCAGACATTATTCATGCCCATTAGTGCAGCAGCCGTCAGTGCAGCATGAATTTCTTCTGGCGTAATGGCTCCGCTATTTTTAATTGCATCAATCATCACCTTACTTTTAGCAGCAAAAGCAGCAGCCAGCGCAACGCCAACAGCATCATTTCCTTCCAGGCTGGAACGTGCAATAGTGCCGTCGATATTCAAACGGATATCCTTGGCGTAATCAGGAATAAGACTTTTAATTAAATTCAAGAATTCCATAGTATTTTCCTATCAAAAAGTGATTTTAAAACCCGCCGTAGCGGGTTTCATAGTACAACGTTCTCAGACTGATTACAGCGTTGCGCCACCTACTGTGCGATTGCATGGGCACAGTTCATCTGTTTGCAAGCCATCCAAAATACGCAGGATTTCAGTTGGGTTACGGCCTACATTCAGGTTGTTCACAGAAACGTGCTGAATCACGTTGTCTGGGTCAACGATGAAAGTCGCACGCAAAGCAACGCCAGCGGATGCATCACGTACGCCCAGCATATCAACCAGAGAGCCTGTTGAATCACCGAATGCATAGTGGTTCAGCTTGTCCAGATCTTTATGCTCACGACGCCATGCCAGTTTGCAGAACTCGTTATCAGTAGAGCCGCCCAGCAATACTGCATCACGGTCAGCGAAATCATTTGTCAATTTAGCAAATTCAACGATTTCAGTCGGGCAAACAAAGGTGAAATCTTTTGGATAAAAGTAAATGATTTTCCATTTGCCTGGGAAAGAAGCTTCTGTGATGCATTCGAAAGCGGATACGCCGTTTTCTTCGTGATGATTGAAGCCTGGTTTAGCAGCTGTTACTTTGAACGCGTCGAGTTTTTGACCTACAGTTTTCATTAATTTCTCCTGATTAAACAATACATGAGCAGCAAATAAGCAGCGAATAAGCATTACAAGGCAGATAATGCATCTACAACGAATGAAGCATATCACTATGATTTTTAATTATCCAATAGATTTTAACTAAAAACCTATTAGGCAAAAGGTATGCAACTCAGGCATGCAAACACGATCAACCATCATCGCGTCGTCTGGTCGCCGCCAGCAGTGTAAACCAGAACGTCGTACCCTGACCTTCTTTGCTGTCAAAACCGATTTCTCCTCCCATTTTTTCAACAAAGGTCTTGGTGATATTTAATCCCAGCCCTGTGCCACCCTGTTGTCTGGTGTTGGTACTATCAGCCTGAGCAAACTTTTTGAAAATCTGTGACTGGAAAGCAAGCGGAATTCCCACACCATGATCTTTGATTTCAATCCGGAAGGCATCATCTAATAACACTATCTGTACATCGACGACCTCCCCCGCCGGAGAAAATTTAGCCGCATTCGAGAGTAAATTCGCAAATACCTGCATCACGCGCGCACTGTCACCCATTGCCCATGCGTGGGGTGGATGCTCACTCAGATGGTAACGGACATGAAGCGCTTGGGCATACGCTGCATTCGCCTCCAGCGCTTGCCTGGTCAATGCAACCAGATCCAGTCGCTCAATATTCACAACCATGTTTCCGGATGCCAGCTTCTCCATATCCAGAATGTCGTTGACCAGCGTTCCTAAACGCTGACTATTTTTGTGAGCAATTTTGATGAGTTGCATCGCTTTGGAGGGCAGCTCCCCGCCGACACCACTTTCCAGCAATCCCAGGGCACCTCGTATTGAGGTCAAAGGGGTACGTAATTCGTGACTAACGACGGAAATAAACTCCGCTTTTAAACGGTCGGCTTTCCGCTGCTCAGTCAGATCCAATACAAAACCGACCCATTCGACATGCGAACCATCCAGCTGCGCCAGTCCCATCATGACGGGAATACACACACCGTCGCGCCGGATCAGCTCGCCTTCATAAGATGCGGACTGCCCGTGAAGCCGCACTTCCTCCAGCGCTTGCTGATGTGCATAATGGCTTGCGGGGGGGGTCATTTGCAACCAGTTCAGCTGCCCCGCGTTAAGGTCTTCACGCGAAACGCCCGCCAGTTGCAACAAAATAGGATTGGCATCCGTTAATCTGCCGCTCATATCGCCCTGCATGATACCGATGAGATTGGAATTCAGTACCCGACGCAATCTTGATTCACTGACTTTCAGTGCGTCAAGCATGCGGGTTTTTTCCTGACTCGCTTTTTCTGCGGCTTCTTTGGCATCAACCAGATCACGCTCAGCCAACTTCATTGCAGTAATATCGCGGACACTGAAAACCCGACCAACCAGATGGTCGCGCAAATATTCCGGCTTGGAGACACAAACAAAAAAACGTCCATCGACTAGCGAAAGCATGTCTTCTGTTTCGATTTCCGGCTCTTGTTCCGCTTGTTTCAAACTGGCAAAAAAAGCATCTGCATCATGTAACAAAGGCGTCAAGAACGCGAACATCTCCGATGCACGTCTTGCTGCCAGCACGTCATCGGATAATTTCCAGAGACTCGTAAAGCGGCGATTAAGATTAATGACTCTGCCATTGAGATCAACTTCCAGTACGCCCTCGGCCGTTGCCTCCAGCAGACTTTGCATCTGTGACACCAGATGCACCTGATCCTCTTGTGTCTGGCGCCGCCCTGTAATGTCTTCCGCGTGTATCACCCAATAATGCTGGCCAGCCTCGCTGTAGCTGGAGACGCGCTTTTCTACCGGAAATGATCGCCCGTCACTGGCAAGCCACTCGCCCTCCGTCACCAGACTGCCTTCAAAGACAGGTGTTGCTTTCAGATCTTCCCAAAAGAAAATATCCTGCAATGCACACTCTACTTTTTCCAGCGAGCATCCCTGCAACTGATCACGGGAATAGCCAAGCATGCGGCAGGCATGCTGATCCACATCGACTAACGTCAGGCTCTCTGGCGAAACTACCAGCACAGCATCTTTCGTATGATCGATGATGTGCTGTAAGAGTCCTCCGCTCAGTGTAGATTTGGAAATACCTGGCATATATGGCCTTAGCGACAATCAACTATTGCCAGACACAGCACCATCCTGTGATTTCCTGGATTGGGAATCGAAATAATAATTCACTCGTTTGCGCGGATTCAGATACTCAAAAATCGCCTTCGGTAACAGACCCGGACGGATGCTTGAGCGGATAGTGATATCTTTATTTTCTTCAGCAAGATCAAGGATGATCGCGTCTTCCTTGGGAATTTCAGCATCGTATACCAACACCCGTGGGCGCAGAGGCTTGCCCACATTGACGTTCATCACCAAACCGGTCACTTCATTTGACAGACGCACCAGAGTCCCTGGTGGATAGACGCCCAGACTTTTGACCAGAGTCGCCATCATGGCCGGATCAAATTGCGCCCGACGATGCGCATACATGGTCGACAGCGCCTCATGTGGCGTCATCGACAACCGGGTATCGACATGATTGCAGAGATTGTCATACATGTTGGCGATTGTCACAATCCGGGTTGGAATGCTGATCGCGTCCCCCTTTAATTTTCTCGGATAACCGCTACCGTCCATGAGTTCATGATGGTTGGCAATGATGCCCAGTAATTCTTTCGACAAACCTGCTTTAGCGCCGATCTCGACGCCATATTGCGGATGCAATTCATAAAAATTTTGCTCCGTCTTATTGAGTCCGTCAGCTCTGTTCAGAATCGCATCAGGTATGCGAACCTTGCCCAGATCGTGAAACAGACCGGCCATACCGACAAGTTTAATCTGTTCTGGGTTGCAACGGGCTTCGTGCGCCAGCATCATCGACAACACAGAGACATTCAGCGCATGAAAATATATTTCTTCATTTCCAGCTGTTTGTTGCATCAGATGCATCACCGTATCATTTTCATTCAAAAACACTTCTGCCATGTTTTCGATTAATCGACCAGCCTCTTCTACCGTTTCTTTGGGTTGCGCAAAAATTGTTTTACTGATGTTCCTGACTACGCTGGCGGCATGCACAAATTTAGCCTCACAACGCGCAATTTCTTCACGCTGACGTTTCAATTTCTCAAAACGTGCTTTTTTGGCTTCAATAATGTTGTCATATACCTTCACTACAGGGCCATCCGCAATGACTGCGACATCGGGAGTCTTCGCTGCTACCTGCGGTGGAGCAGACTTGGCAGCTAAGGGATCAGATTTGGAAGGGATATAACGGACATGCTTCAGCTTTAATGCCTGCAACTCTTTGATCTGCTGCTCGCTCGTAATTTTGAACGAATTCATGGGGAATGAGTGCTCGAACCAACTCAAATCGAGCTTGATAAACATGCCGATTCTGACTTGGTCTACAACAATGAGCTGGCTATCATCCGACATGTTAAGTCATCAAAATATAATCTGCTGACAATACCATATAGCTACCTCTTTTGCAAAAAAATTACTTTTAAGAAACTTTTTTATCTTTATCACCTATTGCTTTTCCCTGAAATATTCCACAAAAGCAAATGCAGCCTTTACAACAGCACAACGCTATAATCGGCCATTCGTCAATTTCAAGGATAATTTCTGTGTCTGATCGCCTTGCTGTCCTCCCACAATATCTGATCCCCAAACAAGCACTGACAATCTTGGCCGGTAAATTTGCCAATGCCAAGGCAGGCAAGCTGACAACCAGCGTCATCGGTTGGTTTGTGCAGCGATATCAGGTCAATATGAATGAGGCCGCTCATTCTGACATCAGCAGTTATGCCAGTTTTAATGAATTTTTTACGCGCCCCCTCAAACCCGGTGCTCGCCCCTTGGCAAGTAGCGATCTGGTTTGTCCTGTGGATGGTGCGATCAGTCAGTTTGGCCCCATTGCTCAGGGAGAAATTTTTCAGGCAAAAGGTCACAGCTACTCGGCAACCGCGTTGGTCGGTGGCGACCGTCAGTTAGCAGCGCAATTTCAACATGGCAGCTTCGCTACGATCTATCTGAGTCCACGCGACTATCACCGCATACACATGCCATGCGACGGTCGCCTGACACGCATGATTTATGTGCCAGGCGACTTGTTTTCCGTCAATCCTACGACAGCGCGCGGCGTTCCCGGCTTGTTTGCGCGCAACGAGCGTGTGGTCTGTGTATTTGAGTCAGCATATGGCCCTTTTATCATGACGCTGGTAGGTGCAACCATTGTTGGCAGTATGGCGACCGTTTGGCATGGAGTAGTCAACCCGCCGCGACACACCGATATCAAGGAATGGCGCTATGACGATCAACCGATCATGCTGAAAAAAGGTGAAGAAATGGGACGATTTATGCTGGGCTCCACCGTTGTTATGTTATTTCCAGCCAATACGCTGACATTCAATCCGCAATGGACACCCGCATTACCCGTAAAAATGGGAGAAGTTATGGGCAATAAGCCTTGAAATTCAATATGAATTCAACACTGATTCATTACTGATCCGTCATTGATAGGCGACAGCAGTACCTTCTCTGACTAGCTGCTTCAACGAAGCATACAAAAAGCCCTTGAAAATCAAGGGCTTTTTTTTGACGATTTTCTGCAAAAACGAGAAACAACTCAATAAAAATCACTTGCAAATTAGCGGCAAGCATACAATAATCTAAATAAGAATTGTTATCGTTTAGATTTGCAGGATAATCATGATGAAATCAGAAACACTGAACAACGCACGCGATATCACGCCGCCGCATACACCCAAAGAACCTCTGCTTCGTCTGAGCAGTCAGGAGCTGATGCAGCACATGCGTGAGATCGAAATCGATCACGATGGTCGAATTTACAAACTGCGCATTACTCAGCTTAACAAGCTGATTCTGACCGCCTGATAGCTGGCAACGCCCTTTTGAATCGGGAGAACTAACGTGTCAACGACGATCCTGACTAACACACCGGATGCGAATGAACCTGAACAATCGCCTCAGGCCGAATTACTGGTATCCGCTGTCCTGCATCTGATGTCGCACTACCATGGTGGCAACGATCAGCAAACTTATCAGGCGACACGCGCTCACCTCGCTTCCAGTATTGAACGGCATCTGGAGTTACTCGCCAGGCGAACGGATTTGAAGCCCGTGTTACGCGCTACCTGTGAGCAATTGCTGGAACACTGGAGCGCGCTGGTTCAAAAAGACGTTGCACCGAAAAGTACATCACATTGGCGCAACAGATTTTTCCGAAAAACTGCCTCTGTCTAATAACGAATGATGATTGAAGGCTCATTGAAAACCCATTGAAGGCCCAAGGAAATTTGTCATGATTATCTGTGTCTGCAACAACGTATCAGAAAAGAAAATACAAGCCGCCGTCCATGCGGGAATACATACGATGGCTGAGTTACGTCAAGAACTCGACGTGGGTACCTGTTGTGGCAAGTGCATGCGTTGCGCCAAGCAGGTATTGCATACCACACTGAAACAACAGGAACAGCAACAACTGACGCAGGCGACTGGCAGCCTGCAATCGTTACTGGATCGTTTGCATATTCAAGTTAATGCGGTGCCAGCGTGAATATGACCATACCAGTGAATGAATTTGAACATTCGACAACATCGGCCCCCTCACGCATGGTGTCACTGACGCTGATCGTACTATTGCATGTTGGCTTCTTCTACGCGATTGCACATGGGCTGCTGCGTGAGTCTGTCAAGTTATTACCCAAAGAAGTATTCTTAACACTGATACAGCCCAGTGTCGCCACACCTTCGGTACAAACATCCTCTGCAACAAGCAATACAAAGCCGACGATGCCTACTATATCGACAATCAAGCCAGATCAGAGCATTCCCGTTCCTCGTACGCAAGAAATCAGCAACGTGACTCCGGATAACGCCAGCCTGTCATCCAGCACCGCAACGCATAGTATAAACACACGTCAGGAAACAGATGCAGCGAGCAACGTCAGCTCCCAGTCAACCATGCCCGCTCCGCAACCGAAGCTATTAAGCGCTGTCGAATATCTGCAGACACCTCAGGCCATCTACCCTCCCATGTCGCGCCGCATGGGCGAAGAAGGCAAAGTCACTCTGCGTATTCTTGTGAATGAAAAAGGACATGCAGAGAAAGTAGACGTCCATCTGTCATCCGGTTTTCAACGCCTCGACGAAGCCGCACGCAGCGCTGTGCAGAAAGCCCTGTTTAAGCCCTATCTCGAAAATGGTAAAGCACTTGCCGTGATCGCTACCGCTACAATTAATTTCTCCCTCGATAGCTAAAATGCTTGCGGATGTTCTATATTGGAAGAACGATCAATTTCACACAATGGGAGCGATATGAAAGGCGACGCAAAAGTCATCAAAATGCTGAATGCTCAACTGACGAATGAGCTCAGCGCAATCAACCAATATTTTTTGCATGCCAGAATGTACAAACATTGGGGGCTGGAAAAAATTGCCGGAAAAGAATACGCCGAATCTATCGGTGAAATGAAGCACGCCGATAAGTTGATAGACCGCATCCTGATGCTGGGCGGCTTGCCTAATTTACAGGCATTACACAAATTAATGATCGGTGAAAATACACAGGAAATGTTGCAGTGCGACCTCAAACTGGAAAACGCTGCACAAAAAACTGTGAAAGAAGGCATCGCCATCTGCGAAGCCTGTGCGGATTATGTCTCAAGAGATTTATTTCAATTGATACTGGAAGACACCGAAGAACATATCGACTGGCTTGAGACTCAGATTGAGCTGATAGAAAAGATTGGTATACAAAATTATCTGCAGTCCCAGATGGCTGGCGACGACTGATCAGCAAATCAACACAAAAAAAAGGGATGTCGCCGATAGCACATCCCTTTTGCTTTTATTGGTAATGCTCAGCTTCATAACGGATGACGACAGCCACCGTGACTGAGGTGATGAAGTTACTGAGGCACCGTGTCTTTGAAAGAAGAACGCTCAGATAATTTATCCATCAATTTATCCAGATTAGGATAATCAGTACGCCAGCTGATATCCGGAAAACGGAAAGTCAGCCAATCCAATGCACAACCCACACTGATATCTGCCAATGTCAGATGCGTGCCAACGCAATAAGGAGCATCACCCAGATTACTGGCAATCGTTTTCAGACCCGCGTTGACTTTGCGCATCTGACGTTCTACCCATTGCTCGCTTTGTTGCTCAGGTGGGCGCAGCGTTTTTTCCAGGCGAACCAGAACAGCCGCATCCAGAATACCATCGGCTAAGGCTTCCCAGCACTTCACTTCTGCACGCTCACGGCCATTGCTCGGAATCAACTTGCCTACCGGTGTCAAAGTATCGATGTACTCAACAATCACTCTGGAGTCTGACATCGCCGCGCCATCTTCCATCAGCAGGCAAGGTACTTTACCCAGAGGGTTAGATTGCTGAATCGTGGTATCTGCACTCCAGACATCTTCCAGTAAAAAAGAGTAGTCGAGTTTTTTCTCCGCCAGTACAACACGGACTTTTCTTACATAAGGACTTGTTAAGGAACCGATCAGTTTCATAGGATATTGGTAGGTGGTTTTCGGCGGATTATAGCACTGCACCGCAGCAAACCCTGCCCCCATCATCAAGGCTGAAGTTTGCAACTTGCATGTAATATTACCGAGCAGCTTTGCGGCTGATGGTAAAATCTTGTTATTTCATGCAAAAGTCTGCTGATTGTCATCAATACAGTGGTTTGCATGGCAATGCGGATATGGGCGACCCGTTCATATCGTTGTTTTTTTGCCCTAGCATTTCTCTTACTCTTCATTTTTAGCCAACATGTCCCTATCTTCTCTTTCAGCCCTGTCCCCTCTTGATGGCCGTTACGCATCCAAGCTTGATGCCCTGCGCGCGACTTTATCCGAATACGGCTTTATGCATCACCGCGTTAAAGTAGAAATTTCCTGGCTGCAAGCGCTGTCGCAAGCTGGCTTTGACGAAATCAAGCCATTCTCGGCCTCGGCAAATGCCTTGCTCGATAAAGTGGCCACTGAATTCTCAGAACAAGATGCACAGCGTATTAAAGAAATCGAAGCCGTCACGAATCACGACGTGAAGGCGGTGGAATACTGGCTGAAAGAACAAGTCAAAGATGTGCCAGAACTGGTTGCTGCCAGCGAATTCATTCACTTTGCCTGCACCTCCGAAGATATTAATAATACTTCGCATGGCATGATGCTGAAAACCGCGCGTAACAGCGTGATGGTGCCAGCCTTGCAAAAGCTCATTGCACGCCTGACTGAACTGGCACATCAGAATGCAGATGTGCCAATGCTGTCGCGCACACATGGTCAGGCGGCCAGCCCGACTACGCTGGGCAAAGAAATGGCTAACGTGGTCGCTCGTTTACAGCGCGCGATCAAGCGTATTGAACAAGTCGAAATTCTCGGCAAAATGAACGGTGCCGTCGGCAACTATAATGCGCATTTATCCGCTTACCCGCATCACGACTGGGAGAGTTTCTCTAAAAACGTGATTGAGCAACGCCTGGGCTTGACTTACAACCCATACACCATCCAGATCGAACCACATGACTACATGGCAGAAATGTTTGATGCGTTTGCACGCGTCAACACAATTTTGCTGGATCTGAACCGTGATATCTGGGGCTATATCTCCGTCGGTTATTTCAAGCAAAAAACAAAAGCAGGTGAAATCGGTTCCTCAACCATGCCGCACAAAGTGAATCCTATCGACTTCGAAAATTCCGAAGGCAATCTTGGCTTGGCCAATTCGCTGCTGCGTCATTTGTCTGAAAAATTACCCGTATCCCGCTGGCAGCGCGACCTGACAGATTCCACTGTCCTGCGCAATATCGGTGTTGCACTTGGTTATACCCTACTGGCTTACGACAGCTGCCTGCGCGGCCTGAATAAACTGGAAACCAATCCAGAACGTCTGGCTGCCGATCTGGATGCAACCTGGGAAGTTCTGGCAGAACCGGTACAGACTGTCATGCGTCGCTATGCGATTGAAAATCCTTACGAGCAACTGAAAGAGCTGACTCGCGGCAAAGGTATTTCCAAAGAAGCATTGCGTGAATTCGTCGAAGGTCTGGCCATTCCACAAGAAGCCAAAGACGTTTTGCTGGCCATGACACCTGCTAACTATATTGGTATTGCCGCCAAACTGGCAAAAGCCATCTGAAGCTGAAACGCCAGACTACACCAAAAGGCTTGCTCGCCTGTTTTACCTGTCGATAGCAAGCTGCCGCGTTCCATATAAAAGCCGCTCACAACCGTTGAGCGGCTTTTTTGTCCCTGCACCCTGTTGGTCGATTTTTTACTCGATTTTTTACGCGACTTCTGACTTGGCTTCAGCTTTGTCTTCTTTATTGCACAAAGATATTCGTCAAACCTCTTCCTCCAACAATCGTCTGAACAAACTCGCCTCTGCCTGATGAGTACATTCAAGACTTTTGGTGATGCCGGTATTTACTCATCGGAATCAGGCGAAGCCACGACCAGAAAAATACTGAGGGATAGCAAGAGCGGATCAGGAACGAGTCAAGAGCACTAACAGCAAAAAATGAAGAGACTCTGCACGATTTCTTTTTTTTTGCTAATATTAGTTCTAATTCGAACTAATAATGTTTTTAACAGGAATATGCCATGTCTGCCCAATCTACAAAACGCTATTCACTTCTGACCATTTCTCTGCATTGGATAGTGGCGTTGCTGATTATCGCTGCCTTTGCTCTCGGCTCTATCATGACCGACATGAAAATCAGTCCGACCAAGTTGCAATATTATTCGTATCACAAATGGTTGGGGGTTACCGTTCTGGGATTGGTCGCATTGCGCCTGCTGGCACGACTACTCAGTCCTGCTCCTGCCTATCCAGATAGCATGAGCCAATGGCAACAAAAAGCAGCAAGCCTGACGCATGTCGGATTATATGCGTTGATGTTCGCAGTTCCTTTGTCTGGTTATTTCTATACTTCAGCTGCGGGATACCCTGTGGTCTATCTGGGTTTATTTGAACTTCCTACGTTCATCGCACCTAATCCAGAGTTGAAGCCAATTTTAAAAGAAGTACATGAAACGCTGACGACTGTCATGCTGGTCGTGGTTGGCTTACATTTTGCTGCAGCACTCAAACATCATTTCATCGACAAAGACGGCATCCTGCAACGCATGCTGCCAGGTCGGTAATTTTTTAAAAGGGAATTTCTCATGTCACGTTTTTCTACCCAGCTAACTCTCACTGCTGCCGGCCTGGCTCTGGCTGTTGCACTGCCTGCGTTGGCCGCCATCGCTAAACTGGATGCCGCAAAAAGTACCGTCGGGATTGTCTTCAAACAAATGAATGTGCCGGTCGATGCCAAGTTCAAAAAATTCAGCGCCAACATTGATTACGATGCAGCCAAGCCTGAGGCATCCAAAGCCAATGTGGATATTGATCTGGTCAGTTTTGATCTGGGCGACCCACAATACAATCAGGAAGTGCTGAAAAAAGAATGGTTTAATACTGCGCAATTTCCCAAGGCCAGCTTCGTCTCTACATCAATGAAAGCAGGTCCGGCCGGGCATCTGACAGTCAACGGCAAGTTGACGATCAAAGGCAAAACAGCGGATGTCAGTTTTCCATTAAGCGTCAAAAAAGAAGGCGCTACACAAGTATTTGATGGCAGTCTGCCAATCAAGCGCCTTACCTTCAATATTGGCGAAGGTGAATGGAAAGATACCGGCATGGTTGCCGATGAAGTCATTATCAAGTTTCACGTTGTCACGCAATAAAATCCACTGATCCACTATTGATTCACTATCGCCCCCCCACCAACAAGGAAATCACCATGAAATTACGTCACATGATCGCTGCTGCTTTACTCGTCAGTGCTGCACCTGTATTTGCGCAAACCTATAACATCGAACCGAATCACACTTACCCAAGTTTTGAAGCTGATCATATGGGCATCTCCGTATGGCGCGGTAAATTCACTAAATCCAGCGGTAAAGTCGTGCTGGATCGCGCAGCAAAAACTGGTACGGTTGATATCACTGTCGACACATCGTCTATCGATTTCGGTCATGAAAAAATGAACGAACATGCAAAATCCAAAGACATTTTCAATGTTGCACAGTTTCCAACAGCGACATTCAAAGGTACTTCCTTCAAATTTGAAGGTGATGCACCAGTCGCAGTTGAAGGTAACTTCACATTGCTGGGCGTGACAAAACCATTGACACTGAAAATCAACAAATTCAAGTGTATCCAGCATCCTATGCTCAAGAAAGAAGTATGTGGCGCTGATGCATCCGCTGAATTCAAACGCTCTGACTTTGGTCTGAACTATGGCATGGCATACGGCTTTGCGCCAGAAGTCAAACTGGCCATCCAGGTAGAAGCAGTCAAAGCGGATTAATCAGTATCTTGTCAGATACTGCCTGTCAGGATTGATCTGCATTGATCGCAGGGCATTTCTCTCGCAGGCAGTAAAGATGATTTGAGACGAGTATCAACACTGATCCACTGGTTGTGGATCAGTGATTTTTTTACAGAACTGACGCAAAACTGCCCCGGCGGCGTGATGGCACCTCGCTGTACATACTCAATACAAGTTCCGTACAAGCCCTGACTGCCTTCGTCGCCAAGATATAGCCATAGTTTGAGGCAAGAGTTTGACTGCTTGCGAGACGAGCATCAATTGCCATTGATCAATGCAATGATCAGCGATGTTTCCCAAAACACCAAAGCTTGTCTGGGATTGCCAGGACAGTTTTGCGTCAGTCCTATTTTATTGTGGTTCATTATGGGAAAACGTTATCTCAAAAGTATACGCTTGCTGGCGGAGTGTATGCAGTTGTTCGAACATACCGCAGGCCGTCGTGCGCATCAACTGGGATTTACTCATTCACAGTTCGACATTATCGCAACGCTGGGCAACACCACCGGAATGACATGCAAAGAATTAGGTGAAAAAACCCTGATTACCAAAGGCACACTGACTGGCGTGCTCGACCGCCTCGAACAAAAAGGCTTGATACAACGTGAACGTGGCGGAGAAGACAGGCGGCAGTTATTTGTTAAATTGACGGCGACAGGTGAATCGACATTTGACGATATTTTTCCTAAAGTCATCGACGAAGGTGCGCGGGGTTTTACATCGTATAGCGAAGACGATTATCTGGAACTCGAACGCACCTTAAGCAAACTGAAACTGACGTTGAGTGCAGTATCAACAGCAACGAGCAGCTGAGTCAGATAGCGATTACAGGGCAGAGTTAAGAGAGGATTTAAGAGCGAATTTCCGCATCTGATCGGATAAGATCGGATGAAACTTCGGCTCAAATTTTGAACCGGCATGCACCCAGTCAGAAGCTCATGAACGCCCGCAGCAGACGACCTTATCAACTTGCCTTACCGCCTGGTTTTACTCTTGTACGAACCAGCTTTCCAGATACATCCGCATAACAGTACGCTGACGGCACTTTGAAGCCTGAAATATACTCCCCTCAGTATTTTTTAACCCGCCTTATATTATGCCGACAACAAGGCGAAATCGATGATATTGAGGGGGAGTATGCTGATTACAGATGATCTCCGACGATCGGACCGCTACCGCTAAAGCGATCCAGTGCCAGATAAATCACCGGCGTGATGAACAAGGTAATCGCTTGCGAGAACACCAGCCCGCCAACAACGGCCAGACCCAGCGGCTGCCGTAATTCAGCACCAGCGCCAAGCCCCAGCGCGATAGGCAAAGCGCCCACCAATGCCGCCAGAGTGGTCATCATGATAGGACGGAAACGTTGAATACAGGCTTCCCGGATTGCTTCTGCTGGCGACATATGGTGATGGCGCTGCGCATCTAACGCGAAGTCAATCATCATGATCGCGTTTTTCTTGACGATACCAATCAGCAATAAAATACCGATCGTGGCAATCAATGTCAGATCTTCGCCAAACCAGCGCAAGGTCAGCAAAGCCCCGACAGCGGCCGATGGCAAGCCTGCCAGAATGGTAATCGGATGAATATAACTTTCGTATAACACGCCGAGCAACACATAAATCACCATCAATGCTGCCACAATCAACACGACCTGCCCGGATTGTGAGTCTTTAAAGACAGCCGCATCGCCACCATAGGTGGTGATAATCGACGATGGCAACTTGATCTCGGTACGATACTGATCAATCCGTTTCGTTGCCTCACCAAGCGCGGTACCCGGCGCCAAGTTAAACGATACCGTCACTGCCTGTAGCTGACCTACGTGATTAATCGACGTAGGTCCTACTGTGCGCTTTACCGTTGCCACACTCGAGAGTGGAATAATGGCACCAGTATTGCTGCGGACATAAATACCATTAATCGCTCCTTCATCTTTCTTGGCGTCGCTGCCGACTTCAAGAATGACCTGATAACTATCTACATTGGTGTACATCGTAGAAATCTGGCGCTCACCAAATGCGCTGTACAACGCAGAACGGATGCCATCCATCCCCAAGCCGAGTTTATTGGCACGGTCGCGATCAATATCAATCGATGCCTGCAAACCTTTGAGCTGGGAGTCGGTCGTGACATCCTTGAAGCCCGGATCGGCACGTAATTTTTCCTGCAAGCGATCGGCCCAGTTATTCAGCTCGCCCGCTTCCACACTTTGCAAAATATACTGGTACTGACTTTTACTTTGCCGGCCACCCAACTGCAAATTTTGTGTAGGACGCAAGAAAACATTAATGCCTGCAACGTCTTTGAGCTTATTGCGCAAACCATCGACGACCTCTTTCATGGGCTTACGCTCGTTGCGCGGCTTCAGGTTCACAAACATGCGCCCGGTATTTTGTGATCCACTGCCACCGTTAAAGGACGCGACCGTCAATATATTCGGATCATCGCGAATAATTTTGGCAGCTTTTTCCTGCAATATCAGCATCGCTGGAAACGAGGTATCTTCAGCTGCTTCGGTCGTTACATTGATCTGCCCGATGTCTTCTTGTGGGAAAAATCCTTTTGGTATCGTTTTAAACAGATACGCCGTTGCCAGAAAAGTCAGCAAGGCAATCATCAACACGGTGCGCTTGTAACGCAGTGCCAAATCCAGAATGCGGGTGTAAAAACGCAACGAGGAATCAAAGCTGGTTTCAAATACGTGCAGTATGGACGCAATGGCTTTCGGTGGCGCCTTCATCTCATGCTCGCTCTTCAGAAACCGACTGGCCAGCATCGGCACCAGTGTCAGCGAAACAAAAGCAGAAGCCAGAATCGCCAGACTGACGATCACTGCAAATTCATGGAACAACTGGCCAATCACGCCCGGCATAAAGAAGATAGGAATAAACACAGCTACCAGCGAAGTCGATATCGAGATAATCGTAAAACCGACTTCACGCGATCCCTGCAAAGCCGCTTTGAACGGTGGCTCACCATTCTCGACATGACGCATGATATTTTCCAGCATCACGATCGCATCATCGACCACCAGACCAACCGCCAGCGTCAGCCCCAGCAATGACACGTTATCGAGGGTGTACCCAAAGCCCCATAACAAACTGATCGCACCAACCAGCGAGACTGGCAGAGAGAGTGTCGGTATCAGCGTCGCGACCATTCTTCGCAAGAACAGAAAAATCACAATCACGACCAGCACAATGGTCAGCATCAGTGTCAGATTCACATCGTGCAAAGCGTCACGTACAGAAACCGAGCGGTCATTGACCAGACCGATTTTGACCGACGCGGGCAACTGCGCCTGAAAGCCCGGCAGCGCCGCCTTGATTGAATCCACCACCTTGACGGTATTGGCATCCGTCTGACGTTGTATCCCCAGCGTAATCGAAGGCTCACCGTTATAGTTGGAGGCTGATTTCACCGTCTCATAACTGTCTTCGACAACCGCCACGTCACGTAAATAAACCACCGTCCCGTTCTTATTGCTGACCACCAGATTGGAGAACTCTTTGGCGTTGGTCAGCTGTTTGTTCGCAAGAATAGTCAGCGTCTGTTTATCACCGTCAATGGTACCTACAGGCGTGTTCGCATTGGACGTACGTATGCTGGCAGACAGTTCATCCAGCGTAATGTTGCGCGATGCCAGTTCTTCCGGCCTGACTCTGACACGGACTGCGTAGCGCTTGGTACCAAAGATATTCACCTGCGCCACACCGTCAAGGGTAGACAGACTTGGCGAAATCAGGTGTTCGGCATAACTGGTCAGTTCAGACAGCGTGAGTGAGGGCGAACGCAGCGCCAGCACCAATACCGGCGCATCTGCCGGATTAACTTTGCGATACGACGGCGGCGATGTCATATCCACCGGCAGCGAGCGCTGAGCGCGCAACAACGCCGCCTGCACATCAACCGCCGCAACATCGATGTTACGGTTCTGATCAAATTCCAGAGTCAGAGAAGTATTGCCTATCGTGTTGCTGGAGCTGATCACCGACAGGCCGGGAATCGTCGCAAACTGCTTCTCCAGCGGCAATGCCACGGACGTCGCCATCGTCTCAGGGCTGGCACCCGGCAAATTGGCACTGACACTGATCACGGGTGTGTTATAGCTCGGCAATGCCGCAATCGGGATATAGCGATAGGCCAGAACGCCGGCAATCACAATCGATATATTTAACAACACCGTCATCACCGGACGACGGATAAACAACTCAGACAAATTCATGATGCACTCGCTGCGGCGGAAGCTGGGACGCTGGCGGGATTGACAGAACCGGCAGGAGTCGATGAACTGCCTGCAGCAGATGCAGAGTCTGCTGTATCTGCTTTTTTACTTTTATTTTTGTCTTTGGGTTCATCACTGCGTACTTTCAACATCGCGCCGGGACGTACATTCTGCTTACCCTCGACAACCACCTGAGCACCAGCATCAATGCCGGTAATCACGGCATCATTTCCAAAACTATTCGTCACCGTGACTGGTTTGATTTCTGCTTTGGATTCAGCGTTCATGACATACACCGATGTGCCGCGGGCGCCGACGATCACCGCATCCTGCGGAACCACCACGACGTCTTTCAATGTCTGCACACTGAGTTCCAGATTGACATACGCACCGGGCCAGAGTTTGAGCTCTTTGTTATCAAACACCGCTTTGACCTTAATCGTGCCGGAGGTGATATCAACGGCATTATCGACAAATTGTAGTTTGCCTTTGAATTTACCAGCGCCATCCGGCAAGATCGCCAACACATAACTATCGCTGCGCTTCATGCTCTCCAGCGCATCTGGCAAGTTACGTTGAGGCAGTGTAAAAGTCACGCTGACAGGGTCCATCTGAGTGATCGTCACCAGCGGACTTGCTGTCGCCGTTGGTTGTACCAACGAGCCCGGAAACACGCTGATAATGCCCGTACGCCCTGCCGATGGAGCCACGATTTTGTCGTAACTGAGAGCCACGCGGGCAGCAGCAATGGCAGCTTTATCGGAGGCAATCACTGCCTGTTGGGCATCTACCTGAGTCTGACTGGTATCCAAAGCACTTTGTGCAATGAATTTTTTTGCGACCAGATCACGGCTACGCACAAGCTGCCGCTGAAAGTCAGCCAGGGTCGCCAGATCTTTGTCTAATTGTGCCTGTGCCTTGGCTAAATTGACTTCATCAGGCCGGCTATCCAGCGTGAACAACACATCACCAGCCCGAACAAATTGCCCCTCCTTGATATGTACTTTGCTGACAGTGCTCGTCACCTGCGGACGAATATCGACTGTGTTTAACGCCGATACAACACCGTTGGCAGTGATGCGGACAGGATAATCCCGGCGTTGTGCCACCACAGTCGAAACCGCCACTGTACGATTCTGCGCGCCACTACCAGAACCTTGTGCATTCGCGGCCGCGCCTTGCTTGTCCCCTTCATTTTTTTGTGTCGGTGAAAGTACTGTGTAAGCGCCGCCGGCAATTGCAGCAACTGCCACAACTGTGATCAAGGTTTTCAATTTACTCATATCAATTTCATATCCTGTACAGATGACTGTCTGTGCCGCTCATGATGGGCAGCATCATTTCGACTGTTTTCTGCATTAAAAGTTCTGAGCAGAAATGCTAACAAAGAAAAAGCCAGCACGAGTGCTGGCTTGGTTCTTTTATACTTTCCGTTACTAAAAACGGTCTTAAACAACCGCACCGTCAGTATCGTCTTTTTCTTTTACTGGTTTGATCAGATCTTCCCGTTTCACGCCCAGCCACATCGCGATTGCGGCGGCCACAAATACGGAAGAATAAATACCGAAGCAAATACCAATCGTCAGCGCTACCGCAAAGTAATGCAAAGTCGGACCACCGATCAGCAGCATCGACAGCACCATCATCTGAGTACAACCGTGCGTGATGATGGTACGGGAAATCGTGCTGGTAATCGCATTATCGATGACTTCTTTCACCGACATTTTGCGTTGCTTGCGGAAATTCTCACGAATACGATCAAAAATAACCACCGATTCATTCACCGAATAACCCAGCACCGCCAATACCGCAGCCAGTACCGACAGATTGAATTCCCACTGAAAGAAGGCGAAGAAGCCGAGAATAATTACGACGTCATGCAAGTTTGCCACAATCGCGGCGACCGCGAATTTCCATTCAAAGCGGAAAGCCAGATAAATCACGACACCGACCACCACCATCAGCAATGCCATCAAGCCATCGTGTGCCAGCTCGTCACCCACCTGCGCACCAACCTGCTCAACCCTTTGCAATTTCACGTCCGGGTCTTTTGCTTTGAGTGCCTGCAACACGATGTCGGTTTGCTGTGCTGCCGATGCGTCTTTTTTCGGCAAAGGCAAACGGATGACAACATCCTGCGCCTTACCAAAGGTCTGCACCGGTGCATCCGTATAGCCAAGGTTTTCTACCGTTTTACGAATAGCGTCCACATCTGCTGCTTTGGCGTACGTGACTTCCATCACGGTACCACCTGTAAATTCAACAGAAAAATGCAAACCCTTGTGCAACAAGAAAAAAACTGCTGCAACAAACGTCAAAGCGGAAATGACATTAAAAATCAGCGCATGGCGCATGAAAGGAATGTCTTTTTTGATGCGAAATAATTCCATAATAAATTCCTGAGTTATCTAGGCAATGCGATTATTTGGCAGCATCATCGCTGTGTTTCCATATCTGTCCGATAGAAACCGAACTGAGTTTTTTCTGACGTCCATACCAGAGATTCACCACACCACGGGACATGAATACAGACGAGAAAATCGACGTCAGAATACCCAGACAATGCACCACCGCAAAACCACGAATCGCACCGGAACCAAAGATCAACAACGCCAGACCGACAATTAAGGTCGTCACGTTCGAATCCAGAATCGTTGACCATGCGTGACCGAAACCTTCTTCAATCGCTTTTTGCGGCGATTTACCAGCGCGCAGCTCTTCGCGGATACGTTCATTAATCAACACGTTGGAGTCAATCGCCATCCCCAGGGCCAGAGCAATCGCAGCAATACCAGGCAGTGTTAACGTTGCTTGCAGCAAGGACAGTAACGCCACCAGCAACAACAGATTAACGGACAACGCCAGCACGCTGAAAAAGCCAAACAGCATGTAGTAAGCGATCATGAATACCGAGATTGCAGCAAAACCATACAGTGTGGAATTACGTCCCTGCTTAATGTTTTCTACGCCAAGCTGCGGGCCGATCGTACGTTCTTCGATAATATCCATCGGTGCTGCAAGAGAACCCGCACGCAGCAACAACGCGAGATCAGCAGACGCAGCCGGTGTTCCCATGCCAGTGATACGGAAACGTGAACCGAGTTCATCCTGAATCGTCGCCACGGTCAGCACTTCACCCTTGCCTTTTTCGAACAGCACAATCGCCATTTTTTTGCCAATTTTATTACGTGTCGCTTCGCGCATCTTGCGTCCACCGTCACCGTTCAGATCAATGCTGACCGCAGGTTGCTGATGCTCATCAAAGCTGGCAGAAGCCCCGGCAATATAGTCACCGGTAATGACAGGGTCTTTGTACAAAATAGCTGGCGCACCGCGACCGACCTTGAACAGCTCAGAACCAAATGGCACCGCGGTATTATCGTCAATCGCGCCAATCACTGATTCATCCGACAGACGAACTTCCAATGTCACGGTACGACCAATAATTTCCTTTGCCCGCGCCACGTCCTGCACACCCGGCAACTGCACCACGATACGATCCGGCCCTTGCTGCTGAATAATCGGCTCAGCAACACCCAGCTCGTTCACGCGCTTGGACAAAGCAGTAATATTTTGTTTGACGCCTTCTGTGACGACTGCTTTCAGAGACTCTGGCTTGAGGCTGAGCTGGATGGCAAAATCCGTGTTATCACCCGCCACATCCTGCAAATTGATGTCCGTCATCTGCGATGCCAGCAGTGCTTTGGCGGCATTGCGTGTTTCTGCATCACGGAATTTGACAGTAAGCAGATCACCATCGCGGCTGATGCCGGTATGACGAATTTCTTTGTCACGCAAGCTGACGCGCACGCTCGACTGCAAACCCTGAATACGTTTGCTGAGTACGGCCTTGGTATCGACCTGCATCAGAAAATGAACGCCACCACGCAAATCCAGACCAAGATACATCGGTAACGCATTCAGGCTTTGCAGCCATTTCGGCGTATTCGACAGCAGGTTAAACGCAACGGTATAGGTAGGATCTGCCGGGTCGGTATTCAGCGTTTTTTCCAGTAAATCTTTGGCCTTGAATTGGGTATCAGTATTGTCGAAACGTGCTCGTACTGTCCCTTGCAATCCATTGAAATCATAGAAGATGCCATTGTCTTTGAGACCGGCCTGTTGCAACGCCTGTTCGACACGTGTCGTCATGGCATTGTCAATTTTGACCGTTGATTTTGCGCTACTGATCTGTACCGCAGGGGATTCGCCAAAAAAATTTGGTGCTGTATAAATGCCACCAAACACCAGCGCTATCAGGATCAACAGGTACTTCCAGAGAGGGTAGCGGTTCATAGTGAGGAAAATAAATGGAAGCTGAAAAGCACAACGCAGTCCACTGGTATCGGGACTGCGTTGCTGATATGGACTGATTAAATCGCTTTAATGGTGCCTTTAGGCAGCAACATGGTGACTGCTACTTTTTGTACGACGATTTCAGTACCGGTGGCAACTTCGATCGTGACATACGCATCTGTCACTTTGGTGACTTTGCCGAGTACGCCGCCGACTGTCACAACTTCGTCATTTTTGGCCAGCGCATCCATCATGGATTTTTGTTCTTTCTGGCGCTTCATCTGTGGACGTATCATCAGGAAATACAGCACCACGAACATCAGGATGATAGGCAGAAAACTCATCAGACCTTCACCACCACCCAGACCACCAAGGCCACCAGCAGATTGTGCGTAAGCGTTAGAAATAAACACGTTCAGACTCCGTTCATTATTCAAATAGTTCAGCCAGCGCAAAGCCAACTGTGATTCTTGTAAATTGTGCCAAAGAAGGCAGTTTCAACCAGCAAAGCGCCACATTCTAGCATTGCGTCTCATGACTCAGACAAAATTGTGGTGTCGGCGCAGGCAAACACGGCCAGAGTCACCACTTCCAGACACTCGCGCACCTAGATACCACGCGCACGATCAGCATGGAATTGTTGAACAAACTCAGGGAAACGTTCTTCATCCAGTGCAGTGCGAATGTTTTTCATCAGATCAAGGTAGTAATGCAGGTTGTGTATCGTATTCAGGCGTGCACCGAGAATTTCGCCGGTACGATGCAAATGATGCAGATAGGCGCGAGAGAAATTCTTGCAGGCATAGCATTCACATGTGGCATCCAGAGGTTCTTTATCTTCCTTGTAACGCGCATTTTTGATTTTGACATCGCCGAAACGCGTGAAAATCCAGCCGTTTCGGGCGTTTCTGGTCGGCATCACACAATCGAACATATCAATACCATTTGCCACACCCGCCACCAGATCTTCCGGAGTGCCAACACCCATCAGGTAGTGCGGCTTGTTTTCCGGCAGCTTAGGTCCTGTGTGCGCCAGAATCCGCATCATGTCTTCTTTGGGTTCACCGACCGACAAACCGCCAATCGCCATGCCATGAAAGCCCAGTTCATTGAGCCCTTCCAGCGATTCATCACGCAGATGCTCGAACATCCCGCCCTGGACAATACCAAACAAGGCATTGGGGTTTTCGCCCTGATGAAACTCATCAATTGAGCGCTTTGCCCAGCGCAAGGACATGCGCATCGATTTGCCAGCTTCTTCAGTGGTAGCCGGTCTGCCATCAATTTCGTAAGGAGTGCATTCATCAAACTGCATGACGATATCGGAATTCAGTGCCCGCTGTATCTGCATAGAAATTTCCGGCGACAGAAACAAGCGCTCGCCGCTGATCGGTGATGCAAACTTCACACCCTCTTCCGTAATTTTGCGCATCGCGCCCAGAGAAAAAACCTGAAAGCCGCCAGAATCAGTCAGGATAGGCTTGTCCCAGCCCATGAAGTCATGGAGACCGCCGAATTTATTCACCACATCCAGACCAGGACGCAGCCACAGATGGAAGGTGTTGCCCAGAATAATATGCGCGTCGATTTCTTTCAGTTCCAGCGGTGACATCGCTTTGACAGAACCGTAGGTACCCACTGGCATGAAAATCGGGGTTTCAATTTCACCGTGATTGACTTTGACACGACCACGCCGTGCGGCAGTGGTTTTATCTTTTTTGATTAAGGTAAATTCAAGCATATTTTTTCCTTCTGCCCCATCAGGGGCAGGATAAATAGTGGTCTAATTTCAGCGAATCGGGCTGGGTATCTGATTTGACCTGATACATTTAGTACATGGTGCACATGGGCTGCATTCGTTATGCCATTGATGCCAGCGGTATCTGGTGCGTCACAGATACATCACGGATACATCGCAGCATCCCCCTTCACACCAACTCATTTCACATCAGAAGTGTTGGTCAATAACATGGCATCACCATAACTGAAAAAGCGGTATCGCTGCGCAATCGCATGCGCATAAGCCGCTTTGATACGGTCATAACCGGCAAATGCAGACACCAGCATCATCAACGTTGATTTAGGCAAATGAAAATTGGTGATCAGGCGATCGACCGTCTGAAACACATAACCAGGCGTGATAAACATCTGCGTATCAGCGCTGCCTGCAAGCAATTCACCACTCTGGGAGGCAGATTCCAGTGCGCGCATGCTGGTAGTACCGACAGCGATCACTTGCCCCCCTGCCGTTTTAGCCGCTCTGATGGCATCCACGGTTTCTTGTGGCACGGTATACCATTCACTGTGCATGACGTGTTCTGCCAGGTTTTCGGTTCTGACAGGCTGAAAGGTACCGGCACCGACGTGCAAAGTTACATAGGCGAGCTTGATTCCTTTCGCTTCACATGCCTGCAAAAGCGCATGATCAAAATGCAGACCCGCAGTTGGTGCGGCGACAGCACCGGGAGCACGGTTATACACCGTCTGATAACGCTGCTCATCAAAATCGTCTGCATCATGCTCAATATACGGCGGCAATGGCAAGCGTCCGTAGGTTTCCAGCAGGGTAAAAATGTCACTCGGGAATAACAGGGTGAAAAACTCCCCTTCACGTTCACCGACTGTCACATCAAACGCCTCTGCCAGACGGATTTTACTGCCGGAGAGTGGCGCTTTAGACGCCCGCATCTGCACCAGTACGCGATGATTGCCATCTGTATTCGACAAGACGCGCTCTACCAGCAACTGCACCTTACCACCGGTTTCCTTGACACCAAAAAAGCGGGCTTTCAGCACTCGCGTATCGTTAAATACCAGCACATCACCAGCCGACAACTGATCAATCACATCGGCAAAGTGGCGATCAACCAGCCGATCGCCGTCAACATGCAATAACCGTGACGCAGTTCTGTCCGGCAATGGCATTTGCGCGATTAAATCGTCAGGCAGATCAAAATCAAAGTCACTCAAAGAATATTTCATGCGTGGAAAACCAAAGGAAATGGAACAAAATGCTGCGCACTGTATAAAAAATCAGTAGAATAAGCCGACAATGATTGTCTGCAAAACGTTTGCTGATTCGTCTGCTGGTTCGTCCACAGATTCATCTGCTGATTGTTTTTCGATCAATAGAGCCAACAGCAAAACCCACCATTTTACACCCATGGCAGCTGAAGACCAAAATGCATGTGCCGAAACGCTGCCACCACCGGCCGCCGCCACTGGCTCCTCCCGTAAAAAAGCCGCTGTCAAAACTGCTGCAAATCAACACGACACCAAAAGCACCGCCAAAAACAATACCAGCAAAGCCAGCGAGAAACTGGCCCGACTAGGTTTGCGCAAGGATATGGACTTTGCCCTGCATCTGCCCATGCGTTATGAAGACGAAACCGTTGTCACCAGCATGCATGATGCCGGCTTCCGCGGCGGCAGCAATGTCCAGATAGAAGGCGTGATTACAGAATCCGACGTTCAGTACCGACCACGGCGTCAATTGGTTGTGACCATTGCTGATGATAGCGGGCAAGTCGTTTTACGCTTTTTGAATTTCTATGGCAGCCAGATCAAACAACTCGCCGTGGGCATACGGATACGCGCGCGCGGCGAGTTGCGACATGGCTTTCTTGGCGCCGAAATGGTACACCCCACCTATAAAATCGTGGTGGAAGGTGCGCCACTGCCTACGGTGCTGACACCTGTCTACCATTCCGCCGAAGGTGTTCCTCAGGCACTGTTGCGCAAAGCGATTTCCAATGCGCTGCTGCGGATACAGTGGCGAGACACCTTATCGGCCTCCAGACTGGCCGCACTTGGCTTGCAAAGTTTTGAAGCCAGTGTGCGTACCCTGCACAATCCGCCGCCAGACATAGACCAGCACAGTCTGATTGAGCGTGAACATCCGGCGTGGGAAAGGATGAAATTCGACGAACTGCTAGCACAACAACTGTCGCTCAAACGCGCCCAGATCACACGTCGCAGTAAAGGTGCCAGTGCCTTGCCCATCGTAGGCGAACTCAGCAATGCATTTTTACTGAATCTGCCTTTCTCCCTGACCGGCGCCCAGGAAAAAGTGCTGGCAGAAATCCGTGCCGATCTGCGCGAACAATTTCCCATGCAACGTCTGTTGCAAGGTGATGTCGGCAGTGGGAAAACTATTGTCGCAGCGCTGGCGGCAGCGCAGGCGATCGACAATGGTTTTCAGGCTGCCATGATGGCACCGACAGAAATTCTGGCAGAACAGCATTTCAAAAAAATTGCTACCTGGCTGGAACCACTGGGCGTCAAAACAGCGTGGCTGACAGGTAGTTTAAAAAAGAAAGAAAAAGACCTTGCCAATGCACTCATCAGTTCAGGTGAAGCACAATTGGTCATTGGCACTCATGCATTAATACAGGATTCGGTACAGTTCAAAAAGTTGGGGCTGGTCATTGTGGACGAGCAGCATCGCTTTGGCGTCAGCCAGCGTCTGAATCTGGCGAACAAGGCAGAAGCAGGCAAAGTGCCGCATCAACTGATGATGTCTGCCACACCGATACCGCGCACACTGGCCATGACCTATTTTGCTGATCTGGAAGTGTCTGTTATTGATGAACTACCACCAGGACGGACGCCGATTGTCACCCGTGTGATTGACCAGAACCGCCGTGAGGAAGTGATTGCCCGTGTTCATGCCGCAACGCAGGAAGGCAAACAAGTTTATTGGGTATGTCCGCTGATTGAAGAATCCGAAACCCTGCAACTGCAAACAGCGACCGATACCCACGCCATGCTCGCCGCGGCATTGCCGGATATACAGGTCGGGCTGGTGCATGGGCGTTTAAAGCCTGCCGAAAAACAGGCCGTGATGGAAGACTTTATCCAGCATCGCTCGCAATTACTGGTTGCCACGACAGTGATCGAAGTCGGGGTCGATGTACCGAATGCCAGCCTGATGGTGATTGAACATGCTGAACGTTTCGGACTATCACAATTGCATCAGTTGCGCGGGCGCGTCGGGCGCGGTGCCGCGGCCAGTGCATGTTTGCTGCTGTATCAGGGGCCATTGGGTGGAACCGCCAGACAGCGGCTGGCGATCATGCGTGAAAGCAATGATGGCTTTGAAATTGCACGTAAAGACCTCGAATTACGCGGCCCGGGAGAATTTCTCGGTGCACGCCAGTCAGGCGAAGCAATGTTGCGTTTTGCTAATCTCGACACTGATCAATGGCTGGTAGAAAAAGCACGCAATCTGGCCTGCGAATTACTGAGCAATGATCCGCTGACTGTTGCCGCACATCTGGAGCGCTGGCTGGGGAACCGGGAAGAGTTTTTACGGGTCTGATGCTCTGCGTCCTGAAGAAGACCTGCGAATGAGCGACAATAACAACGATCATGATCAGCTACCATCAGCACGACAAATGAGTAATCTCATCAATACCATTCACCAGCATCACTCCTGATCAATCCACTTTTTTCACCCACTATTTTATGCTCACACTGATGACCGCCGATCTGCATCAAGAACAACATGGCAAGGATTTGCTGATGCTGCTCAACGCCTACGCACTCGATCCTATGGGAGGAAGTGAACCCCTGTCCGATGAATGCAAGGCAAATCTGATCAGTGAATTGCGCAAACGCAACAATATTGTGGCCGTACTGGCCTATGTCGATGGCCAAGCGGCCGGGTTCTCGATTGGCGTGGAAGGTTTTTCCACATTTGCCTGCCGCGCCTTGCTGAATATTCATGATTTTGCGGTACATCCTGATTTCCGTGGTCGCGGCATAGGAAAAGCGATGATGGAATACATCAGCCAGCTTGCGATAGACAAAGGCTATTGCAAGCTCACTCTGGAAGTGCTGGAAGGTAATCTTCCGGCACAAGCACTGTACCGCGCTCAGGGCTTTGCACCTTACGAACTGAATCCGGCGATGGGCGGGGCACTGGTCATGCAGAAGAAATTGTAAGCTTCTGGCTATTCGTCATTGATCTGCCCATGAGTAAAAATCCGAACACGCCGCCGGGGTAGAGCAAGTAGAATCTGTCGCAGTTATTTCACTAGCCAAACAAGGATGGAAACACATGAGTATTGACACGAGCATTGATTTCAAAGGTCGCGTTGCGATTGTGACTGGTGCAGGTGGTGGTCTGGGACGTGAGCATGCATTGGCGCTGGCTGCACGTGGTGCCAAAGTGGTCGTCAACGATCTCGGCGGTGCACGCGATGGTTCGGGCGGTTCTTCGGCAGCGGCGCTGGCAGTAGTGGAGGAAATCCGTGCTGCAGGTGGTGAAGCCATCGCTAACGGCGCCTCTGTCACCGATTTTGCAGCGGTACAGGCCATGGTCGCCGATACCATCGCACAATGGGGTCGGGTCGATATTCTGATCAATAACGCTGGTATCTTGCGTGATAAGTCTTTTGCCAAAATGGAAATCGATGATTTCAAACTGGTCGTGGACGTACATCTGATGGGCGCGGTCAATTGCTGCAAAGCGGTCTGGCCCGTCATGAATGAGCAAAAATATGGCCGTATTGTCATGACAACATCCTCTTCCGGGCTGTACGGCAACTTTGGTCAGTCCAATTATGGTGCGGCTAAAATGGCGCTGGTTGGCCTGATGCAGACGCTGGCGATTGAAGGTGCCAAAAACGATATCCGCGTCAACAGCCTGGCGCCGACGGCGGCGACACGTATGACCGAGAGCCTGTTCCCCGAAGAAATGTTAAAAGCCTTGCAAGCCTCTGATGTTGTGCCGGCCATGCTGGTTCTGGCGGCAGAACAAGCACCGACCCGCACCATTCTGTGCGCTGGCGCGGGTAGTTTTGAAGCAGCCAATATCACGATGACACAGGGTATCTATGTCGGGCGTCAGGGTGATGCACCGGAACAACTCGCTGCGCGACTGGCAGAAGTGCGTCAGCGTGATGGTGAAATCGTTCCTGAAAGCGGCGCGGCGCAAGGCCATCTGGAACTGACCAAGGCCATGCAACAACGCTGATTTCAGCGTCACAAGGCCAGATCGCATCCGATGTGTTCACATGGCAAATGCAGGTGAACACATCAACCACGTCAGGAGCTACCTGCCTCCTGACAATATCAATTCCTCCAATCTGCCTTCTTTTTTTCATCTCTCCAGAATGGTGCTCAGGCGTTCTGATGCCCGGATGCCCGGATGCCCGGATGTGCTTGCGTCCACCTCTCAGCATTAATATGCCGAGAGCGCCGCCCTCAAAAGGCCACGAATACCA
The DNA here is from genome assembly GCF_049339385.1 of Undibacterium sp. SXout7W. Taxonomy (NCBI): domain Bacteria; kingdom Pseudomonadati; phylum Pseudomonadota; class Betaproteobacteria; order Burkholderiales; family Oxalobacteraceae; genus Undibacterium; species Undibacterium sp. SXout7W. Next base: position 146,269 of record NZ_JBMPPF010000003.1, read on the forward strand.
CACTGATTGTCGTCGTAGTCACTCTCAACGTTGCCGCATTGCACAATGCAAAACAGAATGACACAAGAAGGTCATAAAACTCCTTTAGGCTACCCCGCTATATGTTTTGGGAGGAAAGCTCATGTCAGTCGGAATGACGCAACAGAATCAGGCTTCATTGTTCTGGAATAGTGTATTCACGAAAACCAGCAAAGGCCGCCTGGAAATTACTCAACGTAGCGGCGAGCTGAGTTCCAGACAGCGCAGCATACTGATCATGCTCGATGGCAGCAAAAAACTGGATGCGCTGCTCACTCCCGTAGCAAAAAACGAGCTGCAAGAAATTGTTCATTTCCTGAGTCAGCAGGATTTTATTGAATACAACCGTGATCTTGCATCTGCGCCCTCTGCCTCCTCAGTCTCAGCAGACTCCACGTCTGCGAAGACACCAACAGCATGGCAACCTGATGCTGTAACGCCCGCTGTGCCGACACCCGTGATTACGCCAGAAGTGACCGTAGCAACAGTGATCGCGCCGACTGCCATTTCCGCTGATAAATCCGGCATCACGATAACCGCACCAGCAATTCATATGCTGGATGAAGCTTCATTGCGCAGCATCAAGGACTTCATGACCGTCACCGCGCAAACCTACCTCGGCTTGCTTGGCGCAGATGTCATCCGCCGCGTTGAACGGGCAGAAGACCACGTGCAACTGATGGGAAGCCTGGGGCACTGGCATATGGCCTTGCGCGATTCTAAGCAGGGACACCGCTTTGCCTCGGTCTATATGGAACAGGTTAGTGCTGCTTTGCGTGGTGATCTGGCGGCATTGGAACTCTTATCCTCCAGGCAATCGTTCATCCCAGCAACGCAATAGCGATGTGATCGCGCCTTGTCTGGCATTGATATCGCCGTCATCGACACGTGTTGTCTCGCCTTAACAGGGCAATTTTGCGTCAGTTCTCATCAAATTTAAAATAAATACTCCCTATGAGTATGTTATTTTTTCCACGTATCCTCAGCATAAAATATAGCACCTTCAAACATACTCCTGCCATTATCTAAAGTACCTTACTTATTTTAAAATTCTGCTGCAAGCACTTGCTGACGCTGTTGGCAGTCTGTGCCACACTATTGGCATGACACTGACAGAATTAAAATACATCGTTGCCGTTGCCAGGCAAAAGCACTTCGGACACGCGGCTGAGGCGTGCTTTGTCGCACAGCCAACCCTTTCTGTTGCCATTAAAAAGCTCGAAGATGAACTTGGCGTAACGATCTTTGAACGTGGTGGCACGGAGGTTTCCACTACGCCGCTTGGTGCGCAGATCGTTGCACAGGCAGAGCGCGTGCTGGAACAGACTGCTGCGATCAAAGAAATCGCGAAACAAAATAAAGATCCGCTGGCTGGTCCCTTCCGGCTCGGGGTGATTTATACGATTGGCCCTTATCTGCTGCCGACGCTGGTCAAAACCATGATCAGACAAGTCCCGCAAATGCCGCTGGTGCTGCAAGAGAATTTCACGGTCAAACTGATGGAATTATTACGTCAGGGCGAGCTGGATGCTGCCATCATGGCACTACCTCTACCGGACCAGAGCCTGATGACGCAGGCGTTATACGATGAGCCTTTTGTCGTTGCCATGCCGCACGATCATCACTGGGCGCAACGCAGCGAAGTCCCGGCGGAAGAATTAAAAAACGAAACCATGTTATTGCTTGGTAACGGTCATTGTTTCCGCGATCAGGTGCTGGAAGTGTGCCCGGAAATGGCGCGCTTTTCGACTACCGGAGACGGCATTGCCCGTACATTCGAGGGTTCGTCGCTGGAAACCATACGGCATATGGTCGCTTCCGGTATCGGCATTACAGTGCTACCGATGGCATCAGTACCCGACTTGCAGAGTAAAGATGGCATGTTGCGCTACGTGCCATTCACCGCACCAGCGCCAGATCGGCGGGTTGTGATTGCATGGCGTAAAAGTTTTACCCGCCAGGCAGCCATAGAAGCCATCCGGCAGGCCGTGCTGGCGTGTGATCTGCCGGGCGTGAACATGCTGGATGAGTCACCACAGGCACAGTAAGCGAAGGGCAATGTATTCCAGCCATCAGGAGAAGACATATGCTGATCGCCCCCATCGATACTCCCCGCCTGCAATTACGAATATTGCTACCTGAACACGCACCTCTGTTGCAGCAGTATCTGTTGCGCAACCGTGAATATCTGGCTCCCTGGGAACCGCTACGCGACAGTGCTTTTTTTTCGATCGAACAGTGCCAGGAAAGGCTACTGTCGAATTTCAAACTCATGCACGCCGGATTGGGTATGTTTTTCGCGATTTGCGATACCGAAGACATGGTCGGCATGTGTAATTTCAGCAATATCGTCCGCGGTGCTTTTCAAGCTTGCCATCTGGGCTATTCGATTGCCAAAACCCATCAGGGACAAGGCTTTATGTCAGAAGCCGCGACCGCGGGCATCGACTATATGTTTGCACATGCAGGATTACATCGCATCATGGCCAATTACGTACCCGAAAATACGCGTAGCGCTGCGCTATTACAACGACTGGGTTTCGAACGCGAAGGTTATGCTAAGTCCTACCTGAAAATCAATGGCGTCTGGCGCGATCATGTCCTCACTGCACTGATACATCCGCAGCAGTAAAGCACGGTTACATGCGCTTGGCGGGTTCCCTGTTTCAATGCGTATCCGCACACATACGCGACCATTTTCTTAAAAGCACAAACGCGGAATAACAGCCGGCTGGCCTGCATCACAGTACAACAGCACGGACAATATGCCATCGGGCAGCACAACCAAATGGCACAGGCATCATGCCAGTACACTCACAATACAATTTATAATGCGGCACATGCAAAACTACCGGCTGTCTTTTATGAATCTGCTTATTTCCCGTCTGACGTGGTATGTCAAATTAGTACGTCTGGACAAGCCCATCGGCATCCTGCTGCTGCTGTGGCCAACGCTGGCCGCACTCTGGCTTGCCTCAGACGGCAAACCCGACTGGTCTCTGTGTTTCATCTTCACGCTGGGCACCATCCTGATGCGCTCTGCCGGTTGCGCCATCAATGATTATGCCGACCGTGATTTTGACCTGCATGTCAAACGCACGGCAGAACGCCCGCTGACCAGCGGCAAAATCTCCGGCACTGAAGCCCTGATTGTCACAGCGGTACTTGCCCTGATTTCTTTTTGCCTGATTCTGCCGTTGAATACGCTCACCAAGCAATTATCCGTGCTGGCACTCATCATTGCTGGCAGTTACCCCTATTTCAAACGGTTTTTTGCCATTCCACAGGCTTATCTGGGTATTGCTTTCGGCTTCGGGATTCCAATGGCGTTTGCGGCGGTTCAAAACACCGTGCCCGCCAGCGCCTGGATATTACTGATCGCCAATATTTTCTGGGCGGTCGCCTATGACACCGAGTATGCGATGGTAGACCGGGATGATGATCTCAAGATCGGGATTAAAACCTCGGCCATCACCTTTGCCCAGTATGATGTCTTCGCCATCATGACTTGCTACGCTGTCACATTTGCCCTGATCTTGCTGGTTGGCTGGCAATACGGTTTACGGACCTGGTTCATCGGTGGCATGGCAGTTGCCAGTGCCTGCGCTGTCTATCATTACACTCTGATCCGCGACCGCGACCGCATGCGCTGCTTCGCGGCGTTTCGTCATAACAACTGGCTGGGTGCTGCGATCTTTGCTGGCATTGCGCTTGACTATGCGCTACATTAAGTAAAGCATCCTCTTTTGTTTTATTGCTATCTGTTTTAATCTGCTTCATCTGTTATTTTTCGTCTCATTTGTTTTACCGCTTCATTGATGTGCCGCAAATACACTGCCATCACAATGCTTAGACTCTGGACGGAAGGCCTTGCATTCTGATGTTCTGACCCGAGATACTTCAGTAGATGGCGAGCATCATCCATCATGCTGGCTATTCAGTGTTTTTGCAGTGTTGCAAGATCGGCGCAGCTGAAATTCAATTCATTGATTCATTTATCTATCACGACAAAGGACGCATCATGAGCTCATTAGAACAGCATAAAGACCAACTCATTCAGGATCTGAACGAGGTGATTCGCGATGCAGAAGATATGTTGAAAAATACCGAACAGCAAAGCGGTGAAGGCTTTAAAACTGCTAAAGCACGGTTTGAAAAAACTCTGAAAAATGCGAAAGCAGAAGTCGCTCGCATAGAAGACGTTGTCGTTACCCGCACCAAAGATGCGGCTCGTGCAACGGATGTGTATGTCAAAGAAAATCCATGGCAATCTGCGGGCATTGCTGCAGGCGTTGGGCTCTTAGTGGGTTTATTGATAGGTCGCAACAAGTAACGATGAAATAACGACGACAGAACAATGGCTATCACCGATTCTCTGGGTAAGTTAGGCGCGACGCTAGCGAGTATTGCCCATACACGCCTTGAACTCGCCTCAGTAGAACTGGAAGAAGAACTTCACCGTTTTTCTTCCACGCTACTGTGGTCACTGACAGCCTTGTTCTTTGCGTGCATGGCGATCATGCTAGCTGTCGCACTGGTGGTGGTTTTGTTCTGGGATACCTACAGAATACCGGTGATTGCAGGATTGGCAGGGATTTTCGCCGTTGCCGCTGTCATCGTCAGCACGAAAATTCGGACAACGCTTCAAAACAAACCACGTTTGCTGTCATCTACCTTGACGGAACTCCAAAAAGACGGCGCTGCACTGCGTGGTGAAACACCTGCTGCGACAGAATCCGGTGCCCAGCATGAATAGCCATCGGGAAAAACTGGCATTGCGACGTCAGGCGTTGCTACTCAAAACGCAGGCGCAAAGGCAACTGATCACCTTGCAATATCGTGAACTCAGGCAATCACTGGAGCTTGTTGAGCTAGCAGCAATTGCCTGCAGAGCCACCGGCAACGCGATCAGGAAACGCCCCTTACTTGGCATCGTCATTGCCGCCGCCGTCACCATACTTAAGCCTGCACGTGCATTCACGCTTGCCAAAACCGCGCTGCTTGGCTGGCAAGCCTGGAAAAAACTGGCACCAGTAATGCAACGAGCTCGTAGCACGGAAACAGCGTCAGTCAAAACTCCTGCTGAATAAAAACGCCTTGCAAAGTTAACACCATCATCAATACATTGATATTGCCCGTTTATACCGAACATCGGAATATCAGTATGAACGATGCACAAATCTGAACCAGCGGCGATCTATGGCTGACTCGCCCCCACTCCAATTACTTCAGCAACCAGATCAAGTCTGACGGCCGAATTCTTCACCCAACTCTTTTCCACGTGCAGCAGCAGCCTTGACCGCACTCACAATCGCCTGCCGGACATCGCTATTTTCCATGCTGGTCAACGCAGCGTAGGTCGTTCCGCCTTTTGAGGTAACACGCTCCCGCAGCACGGATACTGGTTCGCTGGAATGCAAGGCCAGCTGGGATGCTCCGTTAAAGGTAGCGATCGCTAACTGGGTCGCCTGATCTTCATTCAGCCCCAGCTCCTGCGCTGCTTGTTGCAAAGCTTCAATAAAATAAAATACATAGGCGGGGCCGCTGCCAGACACCGCAGTAACGGTATCAATCAAATTTTCTTCATCCAACCAGAGCGTAGTACCTACCGCGTGCATCACGTTATCGGCCATCTGTTTTTGCTCGGCAGACACGCCAGGCAAAGCAAACAATCCGGTCACACCTTTACCAATCAATGCGGGTGTATTCGGCATCGCACGCACCACTTTGTCGTAGCCGTTCAACCATCGCGCAATATCAGTAGCACGTATACCTGCCGCGATCGACAACACCAGTTGCCCCTGCAAATATGGCGCAAGCTCCCCCACTACATCTCGTAATTGCTGCGGCTTAACAGCCAGAATAATCACATCCATCTCACGCAATGTGGCATCCATATTCAGCCCTGTGCTGACAGCGAACTCCGTTTCCAGGCGTGTCAGTGAAGTCTGATTCAGATCAACCACATGGACATGCTCTGGTGACGTTAACTCTGTCACCAGCCCACCAATCAATGCAGCAGCCATATTGCCACCACCAATAAAACCTATTTTGAGTTTATTTTGCATAATGTCTGTTTCCAAAAATAGCGGTGCCAATACGCACCATGGTACTGCCTTCGGCGATCGCGGCATGCAAATCGCCGCTCATCCCCATCGATAAAGTATCCAGAGCAATACCTGCCGCGCAAATCGTATCACTCAGCTGTTTTAACTGGCGAAACGCCTGGCGCTGTTGTTCCTCGTCGTGACTGGCCTCAGGTACGGCCATCAGTCCCCTTAAACGCAGCTTCGGCAGGCTGGCTATTTTTTGCGCTACCCCCAGAGCATCTTCTGGCAACACGCCACTTTTACTTTCTTCGCGACTGATATTCACCTGCAGGCAAATATTTAACGGCGGCAAATGCTCTGGGCGCTGTTCAGATAAGCGCTGCGCAATTTTTTCACGATCTACCGAATGCACCCACGAAAAATGTTCTGCAATCGGTCTGGTTTTATTACTCTGAATCGGGCCAATGAAATGCCACTCAAGCACTAAGCCGGGGGCAAGCTCTTGTACCGTCAGTATCTTCTCCAGCGCTTCCTGCAGATAATTTTCACCAAATGCGCGCTGTCCTGCACTTGCAGCGTCGAGAACCGCCTGCGCGGCAAATGTTTTGGAAACGGCAAGCAAGCTGACGGCATCTGGCGCACGTCCAGCGGCGACAGAAGATGCCAGAATATCAGCAAGTACGGCTTGCAAGTTGTCAGAAATTAAGGACATAATCAGGGTATCTGCTCTACTTTGCTCTACTTATTTCGTTGTACGGGTTTGCTCCCGTCCCAGAGAGACTTCTCTGCCAGCAACGGATTCAATGATGACTACCACCGGAATTATAAATGGACATTTCTGAATTACTGGCGTTTTCCGTCAAGAATAACGCTTCCGATCTTCACTTATCCTCCGGCTTACCGCCAATGATACGGGTCCATGGCGATGTGCGACGAATTAATCTCCCGCCGCTGGAACACAAAGATGTCCATGAACTGATTTATGACATCATGAATGACTCGCAGCGCAAAGCCTACGAAGAGACTCTGGAGTGCGATTTCTCCTTTGCCATTCCAGGTCTGGCACGTTTCCGTGTGAATGCTTTTAATCAGGAACGCGGTCCCGCAGCGGTCATGCGTACGATTCCTTCCAAAATTCTGTCACTGGAACAACTGAACGCACCGAAAATTTTTGCCGACCTTGCTTTACGCCCTCGTGGACTGGTGCTGGTCACAGGACCGACAGGTTCCGGCAAATCCACTACGCTGGCAGGTATGGTGAATCATCTGAATGAAAACGAATACGGGCACATTCTGACCGTCGAAGACCCTATCGAATTCGTACATGACTCTAAAAAATGTCTGATCAACCAGCGTGAAGTCGGCCCACATACAATGTCGTTCAATAACGCCCTGCGCTCGGCGCTGCGTGAAGATCCTGATGCCATTCTGGTTGGTGAGTTACGTGATCTGGAAACCATTCGTCTGGCGCTCACTGCGGCAGAAACAGGCCATCTGGTATTTGGCACGCTGCATACGTCATCCGCAGCTAAAACGATTGATCGTATTGTTGACGTGTTCCCTGCGGAAGAAAAAGAAATGGTTCGTTCCATGTTGTCCGAATCCTTACAGGCAGTGATTTCCCAGACTTTACTCAAAACCAAAGATGGCTCAGGCCGGGTCGCCGCACATGAAATCATGATCGGTACACCTGCGATTCGCAATCTGATCCGCGAAGCAAAAGTGGCACAAATGTACTCGGCAATTCAGACCGGCAGCAATGTCGGTATGCAGACGCTGGATCAGAATCTGACCGATCTGGTTCGCCGTAACGTGATCTCTGTCGGTGCGGCTCGGGCTGCGGCAAAAATCCCTGAAAACTTCCCCGGTTAAACAGATAAGGAAGAACAATCATGGAACGCGATCAGGCTACCAAGTTTATGCATGATTTACTGAGGCTGATGCTCAGTAAAAATGGCTCTGACTTATTTATCACCGCTGAATTTCCACCCGCCTTTAAAATCGATGGCAGGGTAACGCCTGTCTCAAATCAACCGCTGACCTCTGCGCATACCGTTGATCTGGCACGTGCGATTATGAACGACAAGCAAGCGGCTGAATTTGAGTCGACCAAAGAATGTAATTTTGCGATTAATCCGGCTGGCATGGGTCGATTCCGCGTCTCTGCATTCATGCAGCAAGGGCGCGTGGGATTGGTACTACGTACAATCACTACCGAAATTCCCAAACTGGAAGACCTGGGACTTCCAGAAAATTTAAAAGAAGTTGCCTTAACCAAGCGCGGTCTGGTCATCATGGTGGGCGCGACTGGCTCGGGTAAATCAACGACGCTGGCCGCCATGCTTGGTCACCGCAATGCCAATAGTTACGGGCATATCATTACCGTAGAAGACCCGATTGAGTATGTTCATCCTCACGGTAATTGCATCGTGACTCAGCGGGAAATCGGTATTGATACCGAGGACTGGGGCGCTGCACTGAAAAACTCATTGCGCCAAGCGCCGGACGTGATACAGATTGGCGAAATTCGAGACCGGGAAACAATGGATTTTGCGATTGCCTTTGCTGAAACCGGCCATCTCTGTCTGGCGACACTTCATGCTAACAGCTCCAATCAGGCATTGGACAGGATTATCAACTTCTTCCCTGAAGAGCGCCGCGCACAATTGCTGATGGATTTGTCACTGAATCTGAAAGGTGTTATCTCGCAACGCTTAATTCCGTTAAAAGGTCGCAAAGGACGCGTTGCTGCAGTAGAAATTATGCTCAACACACCTTTGATTTCCGATCTGATCTTCAAAGGTCAGGTACATGAAATCAAGGAAATCATGAAAAAATCGCGTGAACTCGGGATGCAAACTTTTGACCAGGCGTTGTTTGACCTGCATGAGGCAGACAAAATCACCTACGAAGATGCTTTGCGTAATGCGGACTCCGTTAATGAACTGCGTCTGGCGATTATGTTGCAAGGCAAGGAATCAAAAGACCGCGATCTGAATGCCGGTACACGTCACCTAGGAATAGTCTGATATGAGCGCTCTTGATTACACTGCCAACAACCTGCAAGGCAAACCTGTCGATCTGAAACAATATCTGGGAAAGGTCGTATTGGTCGTCAATACCGCCAGTAACTGCGGCTTTACTCCCCAATACAAAGGACTGGAGGCCGTATATCAGCAATTTAAAGATAAAGGTGTTGAAGTCCTCGGCTTTCCATGCAACCAGTTTGGACATCAAGAGCCGGGATCAGCGGGTGAAATAGGCGCGTTTTGCGAAAAAAACTATGGTGTGACGTTCCCGATGTTTGACAAAATCAATGTCAATGGTAGCGATGCCCACCCATTATTCCAGCATTTGAAAAGCAAAGCTCCGGGATTACTCGGAAGCGAATCAATCAAATGGAACTTCACTAAATTTCTGATCAAAAAAGACGGAACAGTATTTAAGCGTTACGCACCGCAAACCGCGCCGCAGGAGCTGATTCGTGATATTGAGCAGCTACTGGCAGAATAAATCCCGCCAGTAAGCCTCCGCGTATTTACGATTGCAGGGCAGTATCGATCAATTCTACCCAGTGCTGTACCTGCACATCAGTTCCCGATTGCAAATGGGTAATGCATCCGATGTTGGCGGACAGAATCTTCTCTGGTTTGGTGACCAACAAGTTATGGAGTTTGTTATCTCGTAACTGATAAGACAACTCCGGTTGCAAAACCGAATATGTGCCTGCAGAACCGCAGCACAAATGACTGTCTGCACACATCTGTACGTCAACCCCAACAGCACGCAACAGCCCTTCTACCTTGCCCCTGATTTGCTGACCATGTTGCAAAGTACATGGTGGATGCCACGCAATCCGCTGTTTCAGCTTACCTGTCGTTTTAGCCACCAGCTCAACTTCAAACTCTGGCAAGATTTCACTCAGATCCTTTGTTATTGCGGAGATTCTTTTGGCTTTATCGGCATATACCGTATCGTGCGCCAGTAAATGCCCGTATTCCTTCACGGTAGCGCCGCAACCAGACGCCGTCATCACGATCGCTTCTGCCCCCGCCTCCACTAACGGCCACCATGCATCAATATTCCGCCGCATATCGTCCAGACCGGCGTCGTGGTCGTTCAGGTGGTATTTGATGGCACCACAACATCCAGCCTTCGGTGTTGGTAACAATTGCACACCGAGTGCGTCCAGCACACGGGCTGTCGCGGAGTTAATATTGGGTGACATGGAAGGCTGCACACATCCCTCCAGCAAGAGCATCTGGCGTGTATGCTGGCGTTGAGGGCGTTGCCCCGCTGCCCTTGGCTTCGGCACTTTATTTTGTATGGATGCAGGCAACAATGGACGAACCATCTGCCCCAGCTTCATCGCGGGTGAAAACAAGGCTGGGCGAGGTAATAATTCTTTCAGAGTGCCGCGCACCAGGCGCTGAGAGAATGAGCGTGGTACCTGCTCGTCCACCACCTTACGCCCAATATCCACCAGCCGGCCATATTTCACGCCTGAAGGGCAGGTTGATTCGCAATTGCGGCAAGTCAGACACCGATCCAGATGTTGCTGCGTTTTAACGGTAGCAGGTTTGCCTTCCAATACCTGTTTGATCAGATAAATACGGCCACGCGGACCGTCCAGCTCATCCCCAAGCAACTGGTAAGTCGGGCAAGTCGCAGTACAGAATCCACAATGCACGCATTTGCGCAGTATGTCCTCTGCTTCTTGGCCATCACGGGTATCTTTGATGAAGTCAGCGAGATTCGTTTGCATATGAATTAGAAATCCTTGTACATGCGCCCTGGGTTAAAAATACCGGCTGGATCAAACGCCTCTTTCAAGTGGCGATGAATTTTTTCCACCGGAGCAGACAAGCGGGAAAACACGCCAATCTGCTTGTCGCCACCACGGAATAAGCTTGCATGACCACCAGCTGCGGTCGCTGACAGACGGATAATGTCCGGGTTTTCATCACTGAATAACCAGCGTTGCGCACCACCCCATTCGATCAGAGATTTGCCGGTCAGGCGCAACGGCCCTGTCGTGGAAGGCACAGACAAGCGCCAGAGACCATGCTTGTCATCCTGAGAGAAAAAATCATGCGTCTGCTCACGCAACGACGACCAGAATGCGCTGGCATCACTGATTTCTTCACCACCCAGCTTCAGTTTTGCAGCCCGCACTGCCGCCTCGGCACCTGACAAGCGCACCGTCATGCGGCCAACATGCCAGGCACAAGCGGAGATAGGCAATGCCTGCCCTGCCCACTCATTCATTCTGCGAATCGCATCTGCTTCTGATAAAGCAAATACCAGACTGGTTTCAGAAAAAGGCCTCGGCAGCACTTTGACAGACACATCCAATATCAGTCCCAAAGTACCCATGGATCCGGTCAGGAGGCGGGAGACATCATAGCCCGCAACATTTTTCATGACCTGTCCACCGAATGCCAAGGTTTGTCCCTTGCCATCCATCAGTGTGGCGCCCAGAACGAAGTCCCGCACGGCACCGACATAAGGCCGGCGCGGGCCTGACAAACCAGCAGCAATCGTGCCGCCGATCGTCGCAGCATCACCCCAGTGAGGCGGTTCAAATGCCAGCATCTGATTTTTTTCTGACAGCACGGCCTCTATCTCGGCCAGCGGTGTGCCACATCTGGCAGTAATCACCAACTCCGTCGGGTCGTATGCCAAAATGCCGGAATAGGCACGCGTATCAAGCAAAGTGCCTTGTGCGTCATGCCCATACCACTGTTTAGTGCCACCACCCTGTATCAATAGTGGGGTTGCATTTTTTCCGGCATCCAGAATGCGCTCTCGAAATGACTGTACGATTTCTTCCACTGCAGTCTCCATGATCTTGTCTTTTTCTCTGTGAAGCTTGTTGTTGCTGTGTTGCTGCTTTGTTGCTGCTATCCAGAGAGGAATAAAACAGCACTCTTCTGTTGATACGCTCGAACAATACGCTTAGAAATACACTCAAAAGCGCGGCAACTCAGGGAATTTCAGTTGTCCTTTTTTGACATGCATACGACCATATTCAGCACAACGATGCAGTGTCGGGATGGCTTTGTCCGGATTCAGTAAAAATGCAGTATCGAAAGCACGCTTCACCGCAAAAAATGCATCGAGTTCTTCGCGTGAAAACTGTACACACATGGAATTGATTTTTTCTATCCCCACACCATGTTCGCCAGTAATCGTACCGCCGACCTCTACGCATAATTCCAAAATTTCTGCACCAAATGCTTCAGCACGATCAAATTCACCCGGTTGATTCGCATCAAACAAAATCAAGGGATGCAAATTGCCATCGCCCGCATGAAATACGTTGGCACAACGCAGGCCATGCCGGGCTTCCATTTTGGTAATACCGATCAAGACCTCGGCCAGACGTTTGCGTGGAATCGTTCCATCCATACAGTAATAATCCGGGGAAATACGTCCTGCCGCCGGAAATGCATTTTTGCGACCGGACCAAAACCTTAAACGCTCCGCCTCTGACTGCGACACAGCAATGGCGGTTGCACCCGCATGTTCCAGCACCGCGCTCATCCGCTGTATTTCTTCTTCGACTTCTTCTATCGTGCCATCCGACTCGCACAAGAGTATGGCTTCGGCATCAATATCGTAACCAGCCTTCACAAAAGGTTCCACCATGCGGGAGGACGTTTTATCCATCATCTCCAGCCCAGCTGGAATAATGCCGGCAGCAATCACATTCGCCACGGCATTCCCCCCTTTGACCACATCATCAAACGACGCCATGATCACTCGTGCTACCTGCGGTTTAGGAACCAGTTTGACAGTGACTTCAGTCACAATACCAAGCATGCCTTCCGAACCGATGAAAACAGCCAGCAAATCGAGACCAGGCGCATCAAGTGCAGTACCGCCCAACTCAATCATTTCGCCTTCTATCGTGATAGCACGGACACGCATGACATTGTGCACGGTCAAGCCGTATTTCAGACAATGCACGCCACCAGAATTCTCTGCCACGTTGCCGCCGATTGTGCAGGCAATCTGCGACGAAGGATCAGGAGCGTAATACAAACCGTGAACCGCGACTGCTTCAGAAATCGCCAGATTACGCACGCCTGGCTGAACTGTGGCAGTGCGGGCATAGGCATCGACTTCGATAATTTTATTGAATTTCGCCGTTGAAACCACGACCCCATTTGCAATCGGCATAGCACCACCTGACAGACCCGTCCCAGCTCCGCGAGGAACAATGGGGACATTCAGCCGACGGCACACATGCATGATCGCGACGATCTGAGTTTCATTTTCCGGCAAGGCAACAACCATTGGTAGCTGGCGAAAAGCAGCTAATCCATCGCACTCATAAGGACGAGTATCTTCTTCTTGGTATAACACGCAATGGGCAGGCAAGACCGCCTTCAATGCTGACACCACTTCCAATTGATGCTGACTGCTCACGACACCTGAATTCGCTTGCTCCATAGCCGCCTCCGTATATTTTCTTCTAGTGTAATGAGCTTTCTTGCGCTTGGCATGAATAGTTTCATCAGATGTACCTGAATTGTTTTCAGGCAGAAAAAAAGGACGCCATGGCGTCCTTTTGCATCCTTCTTGATGACAACAAATCAGATCAGGCGGAGAAAGAAGACCCGCATCCGCATGTTGTCGTGGCATTTGGATTTTTAATCACAAACTGCGCACCTTCCAGATCATCTTTATAGTCGATTTCTGCACCAACCAGGTATTGATAGCTCATGGAATCAATCAATAACTGCACACCATTTTTGGTCATGGTAGTGTCGTCTTCATTGGTGATTTCATCAAAAGTAAAACCATACTGAAAACCTGAGCAACCGCCGCCTTGCACAAACACGCGCAATTTCAGGTCTGGGTTACCTTCTTCTTCAATTAACTGAGCTACTTTGGAAGCAGCGCTATCAGTAAAAACAATCGGTGCTGGCATTTCTGCTACTGCGTTCATTTCATGCTCCTTCAATCTGAGATACTTCCATTATAGACCTGACTGCAAAACTATGCATTGGAGGCTGCTAGTTTCAGCATTGGCTCTTGCGTCAGATCATGGGTCAATTGCCCGGATACCAAGGCGCCACTCATCATTTCCAGTGTTTTATAGTGAACGTCACCTGAAATTCTGGCTTTCGGTTGCAATTCTAACAATTCGCTGGAAAAAACAGGCCCGTTAATCGAACCGTTCACCACAACATGTGCAGCTTTAACTTCGCCATCAATTTTTGCCTGCTCTGAAATCACCAACATACTCGATGCTTCAGTATCAGCAATGACATTGCCTTTAATATGACCATCAATACGTAAGCCACCTTTAAAATGCAAATTGCCTTCAATCACAGTCGTAGCACCGATCAGGCTGTCTATGGTGGATTTGCTTTTGCGACTAAACATGAATACTCCTTTTTTTGAGGAATGAATCAGGATATCTGGCGCGTCATGCTATGCATCATGCTCCTGGAGCGTTAAAAATTCACGGTTTGCTGGGCGCGAACCTGACCTTTATCCATCACTTTGGCCTGTACTGCTTTCACTATCGCACCATCCGGCAAGGAAATCACACCTTCAAGTCGCTGATAGTGCCTGAACGATAATTTCAATTTTCCAGCATCACCGAGCTTGGAATCTGGGAACTGCATCATAGCAGGTTTACCGGCCTGCACCAGATTCAGGCTGAACTGTAATTCCCCATTGAAATCACGTCCACCCTTGCCCCCTTGCATCACCAAAGCGCGGTAACGAACTTGTCCTTGTGCGGCCAGTTCTATTTTCAGATTTTGCAGGGTAATACCATCTGGCCCCACTGCCGATGGCATCGTACTCTCAAAAAAAGCCAGATCATCCTTCAGCTTAAGGTTTTCAGATGTCAGACTTTTCACCTGATCCGCCAGCTGTTTTTGCGTAGAACGGTCGATATTGACTTTACTCTCTATCGTATTGGCAACAGATGCCAGCTTATCCCGTTCTGCAGTCACTTGTTCGAGCTGTTGCTGGAGTGCAATTACCTGTTTTTCATCAATTTTTGGACCAAATGCAAAACTACGCCCCAAGTCGTAAGTCCACCAGGCAACTGCTGCCGCAATCCCAATCACGACACCAGTCATCGCCAAGCGCACTGGCCACGGCTGTTCGTGCGTGATTGTCATTTTAGAGGCGAGATGACGCCTCCCCCAGAAACGTGATTTTGGCATCAGCTTACGGCAACACTGGCACGTGCATCAGCCCTGTGGTTTCGTCCAGACCAAACATCAGATTCATACACTGAACCGCCTGTCCAGATGCCCCTTTCACCAGATTATCCTGAACAACTAAGACAACCACCGTCTTACCATTGCCGGGACGATGCAAGGCCAGGCGCAGCATATTCGACGCGCGTGTAGAACGCGTCTCTGGATGAGAACCGAATGGCAACACATCTACAAAAGTTTCGTCTTTATAAGCATCTTCAAACAATGCTTGCAAAGCTTCATTGCTGATATCCTGCGTCAAACGTGCATACAAAGTAGAGTGCATACCGCGTATCATCGGTACCAAATGAGGCGTAAACAGCAAATCGACAGTCTGATCTGTCATTTTTTGCAATTGCTCCACCGTTTCAGGCGTATGACGATGCCCAGAAACAGCATAGGCCTTAAATGTATCGCTGGATTCTGAGAATAAAATCCCTATTTCTGCCTTGCGTCCAGCGCCAGAAACACCGGATTTGCAATCAGCAATCAAATTGCCAGCATCTACCACTCCGGCTTTGAGCAAGGGGTGAAATCCCAGTTGCATTGTCGTCGGATAACATCCTGGATTACCAACGACACGCGCATCCCGGATCGCAGCACGGTTCAGTTCAGGTAAACCATAGACAGCCTCTTCCAACACGTGCGTACAGGTATGTGGAATTCCATACCATTTTTCAAACTGTGCAACGTCTTTCATACGGAAAT
This sequence comes from Undibacterium sp. SXout7W, assembly GCF_049339385.1. Taxonomy (NCBI): domain Bacteria; kingdom Pseudomonadati; phylum Pseudomonadota; class Betaproteobacteria; order Burkholderiales; family Oxalobacteraceae; genus Undibacterium; species Undibacterium sp. SXout7W. The sequence goes on from NZ_JBMPPF010000003.1 coordinate 162,275, forward strand.
CAGCCGCCAGATCAATCACCTTCACACCAGCGGCAAGCAATTCAGGTGCCTGCGCCATCGCGACACCATGTGGCGTCGCAAAGAAAACGACATCGCATTCCGTCAATTGGGCTTTATCCGGTGATGAAAAAGCAATGTCTACGCGTCCGCGCAAAGATGGATACATCTCCGCCACCGGCAACCCGTCTTCCTTCCTGGAAGTAATTGCCGTTAATTGCACATGAGGATGCGTTGCCAATATGCGTAACAGTTCCACCCCTGTGTAACCCGTTCCGCCAACAATACCAACTTTAATCATGATCGTTCCTTGCAAGAAATTTAGTTCTCATTTTAACAGCACTCGAATCTTACAAGAGGATTCATATAAAACTCGTTACATATCCAGCAGGCAATAAAAAAGCCGCCCATCCAGGCGGCTTTTTGTTCCAGCGAAAATGAATTAACGCTTGGAGAATTGTTTTGCGCGACGTGCTTTGCGCAGACCAACTTTTTTACGTTCAACTTCACGAGCATCACGAGTAACGAAACCAGCTTTGGACAATTCAGATTTCAAAGTTGCATCGTAGTCGATCAGCGCACGAGTGATACCGTGACGAACTGCACCGGATTGGCCGGATTCACCGCCGCCGTGAACGTTAACCATAATGTCGAATGTTTCGAGATTGTTAGTCAGTTCCAGAGGTTGACGGATAACCATCAGGCCAGTTTCACGAGAGAAATATTCGTTAGCTGGTTTGCCGTTGACAACGATCTTGCCGCTGCCGGATTTCAGGAATACACGAGCAACTGCGCTCTTGCGACGGCCAGTTCCGTAGTTGTAATTACCGATCATGGCTAATCCTTAGATGTCGAGTACTTGTGGTTGCTGAGCTGTGTGCGGATGTGTTGCATCTGCATATACTTTCAGCTTCTTGATCATTGCATAGCCGAGAGGGCCTTTAGGCAACATGCCTTTAACTGCTTTCTCGAGTGCACGACCTGGAAAACGCTGTTGCATTTTCGTGAAATTTGTTTCATAGATACCGCCTGGGTAACCAGTGTGACGGTAGTATGTTTTGTTCAGAGCTTTAGTGCCTGTCACGCGCAGTTTGCCTGCATTGACAACAACGATAAAATCGCCTGTGTCTACGTGTGGTGTAAATTCTGGTTTATGTTTGCCGCGTAAACGGAGTGCCACTTCGCTGGCAACACGTCCGAGTACTTTATCTGTCGCGTCAATCACGAACCAGTCGCGCTGAACCTCATGGCCCTTAGCGGAAAAGGTTTTCATGTTGAATCCTAAAAGAGTTAAAAACGCCCAGTAATCTGTGTTCTTTGGTGGTTCTGTCAGTAAATATGACAGACTCTGCCTTGTAACTTCCCTGTTGGGCTGATAGGGAGTCGGAAATTATAGTATTTTCAAAGACTTAGTGCAAGAACTGTTTAATTTTTGAGCAAACGATTCTTGTTTGAACAAAAAAAACCCGAAGACTGGCTTCGGGTTGAATCCACCAAAGGAGTAGGTGGAGGAGACAAACTGCTTGGTTAATATGATGAAACACCATCAATAACTAACCGACGAGTCAATATTAGGATAAGAAATGGTGCAGTGCAAGATAATTTCTTAAATTCCTGTCAAAACGCCGATTTTTAGCTGATGCGCTACAATCTTGCACATGTCACTATTATTTTTTTAGGGAGTAACAATGGAAGCAACGGTACGCTGGACAGGATTATCGGGCATGTCATTTTTGGCCGAAACAGGCTCTGGTCATGCGGTGCTAATGGATGGCGCGCCTGATGGAGGTGGGCGCAATCTGGCGCCTCGTCCGATGGAAATGGTATTACTGGGGACAGGCGGCTGCTCGGCTTACGATGTTGTACTGATTTTACGTAAAAGCAAACAGGATATTCGTGGTTGCGAGGTCAAACTCAGTGCAGAACGCGCAGAGACGGAGCCCAAGGTATTCACGAAAATCAATTTTCACTTCATCGTTCGCGGACGTAATTTAAAACCGAACTTGGTAGAACGTGCCATCAAGTTATCGCACGAAAAATACTGCTCAGCCTCTATCATGCTGGAAAAAACTGCTTCAATGACGCATACCTACGAAATCATTGATGATCTCAGTCTCGCATCTGAACACGATCAGGCAAGCTGATCAATCTTATCCGGCTTACCAAAAAGATCTGTGTAAGTCGGATAAAACGAACAATACATAACGGCAGTCAGAATCGCCGACACTGGCATCATCGCCAATACAACGACAATGGCCTTTCCAGCAATAATTGCCAACAACAGACTAATGATCGTCGGTATGATCACGCCTATGCAGAGCCACGAGATACCGTAAACAAGAAACGCTTTTCCGGCACGATAAACAGAAAAGAAACTATAAAAAATCGCCTTGCCAACGGACATATCACCCCAGGTAATCAGCGGTGCCGCAAACCAAAACCCCATCAATGCGGGCAGATACATCAGTCCTGAGAATAACATCCCCAAAAACAAGCCAGACTCAGGCAAACTATTGTCGTCAACAGGTTTCTGACTAGTGACAAACTCCCAGAACGCACCATCATCAACCAAATTGGATGCAAAAATTGCCAGCGTTGCGGCAATCAGATACAACACACCCAAACCTACTAAACGATGCAATGCCCGCGAACGGAATCCGGACAACAGCACATTCGGATATGCCCGCTGACCAGCATCAAGCTGGCGACATGCCTGCATAAAACTCATCGCAAAGACAGGAATCAGAATAAAAGGCAAAAACTGTCCCGCAAATGGGATCAAGCCAATTCCCATATTCACAAACATATACAGGAAAAATAAGGTCAGAATATCAGCAGGTTGTTTCCGAAATAACTGAAATCCTCGCTTAACCCAATGCCAACCTTCTTTCGGAGTCACGGTAGTCATTATGGCAATGCTGGGACAGGACGAGATTCCCGCAAACGCAGGATACGTTCAAAATGGCCAGGATCATGTGGCGTCAGCATCTCTGCATCACGCGGCTGATAATAGTCATACAGTCGGGACAACCAGAATCGCAACGCTGCGGCACGCAGCATTGGCTGCCATGCAACCTGCTCTTCTGACGTAAAAGGTCGTACAGAGTGGTAAGCGTTGAGCATCGCGTCAACACGTGCCAAATCAAGCTCACCAGTTTCAATATCAATACACCAGTCGTTGACGGTGACTGCAACATCAAATAGCCAGGTATCACAGCCAGCAAAGTAAAAATCAAAGAACCCTGTCAGTTTTTCTCCGTCGAACATGACATTGTTACGGAACAAATCGGCATGAACCGGGCCACGTGGCAAAGCCTGATAAATCGGCGTACTGTCGAAGGCATCCTGAAAATGTACTTCTGCCCGCAACAAATGCTGCAATTCATCGGTTAAAAATGGCAATACCTTCGGAGTAGTTTCATGCCACCAGTCCAGCGAACGTAAATTGGGCTGTTGAATAGTAAAGTCTTGTGCCGCTAAATGCATACTTGCCAACATTTTACCGACCTCTGCGCAATGCACAGGCTGTGGTGACATTTGCGATGCCCCTTCCAGCTTAGTCACCACAGAGGCTGGTTTGCCATGCAAAGCCACTACCAACTCACCCTGATCATTGGCGATAGGCGCTGGTACCAACACGCCACGATCAGCCAGGTGGCGCATTAATTTCAGGTAAAACGGCAATTGTTGGAAATTCAGATTTTCAAAAATGGTCAGTACGTATTCACCGGTCTCTGTCGTAATAAAAAAATTACTATTCTCAATTCCAGAAGCAATTCCTTTGATTGCAAGTGCTTTTCCAAGCGGAAATTGCTGCATCCAGGACGTAAGATCGTCCAGTGTTACCGGTGTAAAAACTGCCATGTTATTAAATGTGATAAATACAAAAATTATTTTGCGGAAGAACTGGCTGATGCAGCAGCTTTTGCTGGCGCAGGTGGCAAAACGGGTAAGGGCTCAGCCTCTTTACCTTCTTTTTTCCCGCCAAATTCTAATATAGTCCATTGCGCGGCGCGATTAGCATCACCTTGCACAGTTCCCTTGGGAGCATTGCCAACTTCAGGATTTGCCTTGACCGTGTAATTGCTCTTACCCGACTTCACCTGTACTTCTGTGACTTTGCCAGCGTTATTACGCTTCTCGCTAACCTTATTCCTAGGCTCAGGCTTGCTGATTCCCAAAGCAGGCTCAGGTGGACCTTCTTCCAGCTTTTCCAGCTTGGGCGGTACTGGATCGACTTTTGCTGGCGCTTGCGCAAAACTGCTTGCCGATGCAACCAACATAGTCAGCGCGAATAACACAGGAGGAAAGTTTGACATCGTTTTCATGATTAAAACTTTATGAGCTTAGGTAGCCTTGCATTGTAGCAAAGCCCTGCATCAGCGGACAGGAATATCCTCACGCGCCAACTGAAAATCAATAATTCTGTGGATTTAGGAAGATAACTAAAGAAATAAAACTTCAGATGCAGATGGTAACTGTAGGTCATAAAAAAATGGAGAAGCCTCACGGCTACTCCATTTTTATACAAATGATTTCACCGGGCACTAAGCCCGGCAATCATTAGAACTGGTGGCGAACGCCGAAAGTCAGTTCTTTTACGTCTGCACCCTTAACAGCGGCGCCAGCTTTTTGAGAGTTAGCGTCTTGTGTTGTGTTTGCATATGCTGCGTACAAGTTTGTACGCTTGGAGAATGAATAGCTGTAACCGATTGCGAACTGTTTAGCATCGCCAACAGTGCTCAGGTTAGCAGTAGACAAACGTGTGGAATCTTTGATTTTTGTGTATGTAGCGATAACTTGGTTAGAAGCATCGATTGGTGCTGTTACGCCCAATGTGAAAATCTTCTGATCCAGAGCCAATGCTGCTTCGTCTTCTACTTTTTGATAGATAAAGACTGGTTTTGCTACGCCGAAATCATAAGAAGCAGCAACTGTGTTTGCTTTTTTAGCATTGATAGGACCAGCTGCCAATGCTTGTGCATTGTCTTTTACAAAGCTGTAGCCAACGTTCAACGCGCCAACTGTGTAACCCAGGTTCAAGCCCAAAGAACGGCCTGCTGTGTTATCGCCAGCTGCTTCGCCAAAACCGTATTGTGCGGAAGCAGAGAAACCATTCAGGTTACCTGGTGTGTAGTAGAAAATGGAATTGCTGGGACGACCAGTGCTACCAGCTGCTGTACCAGCAACTGTGGAAGAACCACCGATGAAGTACAGGTTGCTCAGGCCATTACCACTGTTGATGTAGCCAGAACCGAATGGATCATACGCATCAAAGAACTTGAATGTCGGGCTTTTATCACGACCCAGATCAACAGCACCGAAGTCGCCAGCCAGACCAACTGTGGAACGACGACCAAATGTACGACCTTGAGCGGAAGAACCGTCATCGAGATTCAGGCCTTGTTCCAGAACGAAGTTAGCTTTCAAACCGCCACCCAGATCTTCAGTACCCTTGAAGCCCAGACGGGAACCGTTTTGTTGACCGCTTTGCAGTTTATTGAAACGACCAGCTGCTGTACCGTTGTCCAGACTTTGGAAGCCGACATCTGCAATACCGTAGATGGTAACGGAAGACTGAGCGAAAGCCGCGCCAGAGAACGCACCCATCAGAGCAAGCGCAAGGAATGATTTTTTCATTATTTAGTATCCAAAAATGAATGTTAAGTTTTTGCTGCAGTACAAAAAACGCAACGCAAAAACAGGATTGCAGGTCAATTTAAAGCCTTGAATCAAAAAATGATCCAATGACAAGTTTCACGATACCTGCCGAAAGTGACAACTTGATGAAATCAGTAATAAGCCGTCACGGACTCTAACGAATGTTGCGGCAGAAATACATAATTCAATCGCTATATGCTTATATCAATTCATTATTTAGAGGCTACGGTGAGCGACATATTATAAGCACTTTTGCAAAATGGTGCAGAGCACCAAAAATTTAGGCATATCGCAGTGATCTTATGTCATTGTCGATGCTTATACCGTTTTTTTCACATCGTCTTAATCTGCGTCTAGCCTATCGTTTCCCAGGCATTCTGATGTTGTGCGGTCATGGAGCGCCAGTACATACGGCCTGTGTACCACAGTATAGCGGCGATGATTGCACATGCAAGTTGCCCTGAAGCCAACGCTAATACCGAGTGATCCAGCGCAGGCGCGACCGTCCCGGCGATGACGGCGCCAAGCAAAGTGACAGTAGCAGACTGGCAAGAGGCGACAATGCCACGAATATGCGGAAACAAATCCAGCACCAGCAGAGTCGCTCCCGGCGCGACAAGAGACATTCCAAATGTGTAAAAAAACAACGGCGCAACAGACCACAACAACACCGGTGGCGAGAAAAAATGGAAAGTCACATTAAAAATCGAGGCGCTCAATAAGAAAACAAAGCCTATGTTGACCTGCTTCCAGACCGATATATTGCCAGCCAGTCGATTGGCGGCCAATGCTCCAAAGAAAATCCCACCGACCGAGGGAACAAACTGCCATCCGAACTGATCAGGACCGAGCTTTAAATGCTGGGTGATAAATGCAGGTGCGGCTGACACATACAGGAATAGTCCAGCGAAATTGAATGCAATCGTACCAGCCTTGAGATGAAACAGTGGTGATTTCAAGATGCGTTTATAGCTGCTCCAGAGAAATTCAGCACTGAAGGGCTGTCTTTGCTCGACCGGCAAGGATTCTGGCAATCGCTTCAGGCATGCCCACCACAAGAGAACGGTATAAGCGAACAACAATAAAAAAATCATGCGCCAGCTAAACGCGCTCACGACCCATCCGCCCAGTATTGGTGCAATAGCAGGAGCGATAGAAAAAATCATCGTGACCATCGACAATAAACGCTCAGCAGGTGCGCCGGCATACATATCGCGAATAATTGCTCGTCCCACCACCAGCCCAGCACCAGCCGATACGCCCTGCAAAATCCGGAAGCCCCACAAATAATGAATGCTGTGTACAGACGCACAACCAAAACTGGCGACCGCAAAGATGCCAAGCGATACCAGAATGACATTACGGCGCCCGAAAGAGTCAGATAGCGCGCCGTGCCATAGCGTCATTACCGAAAAAGACAGCATATACGCCGTCAATGTCTGCTGCACTTCCAGCGGCGTTGCATGCAGCGTTGCCTGAATGTTCGGAAAAGCGGGCAAATAGGTATCGATTGCAAAAGGCCCCAACATGGCCAGTCCGGCCAGAAGGGTCGCCAATCCGGCATTGGACAATTTTGTAGTAGATGACATAAGTGAGAAAGACGCCGCAGCGCCTGGGGTAAATAACAACAGCAAAGCCAGTAATGTGATTGCTAAATTTGGTCGCTAAACTCAGCTGAAAAATAAAGCCGATACATGACCAATACACAACCGATAAACATAGCTGGCAAACGCGTCCAATATCAGGCATCTTGCGGCATAGAGCAAATCAACGAATCAATCGTGATTACGTGATGATTGGCTTGCTCCTCACCGCATGATGTACCAGCCTGCCAACTGCGATCGAAAAATTACAGACCGCCCATGCACAGGTATTTCATTTCCAGATATTCGTCGATACCGTATTTCGATCCTTCGCGCCCAAGGCCTGACTGTTTCACACCGCCAAAAGGAGCGACTTCATTTGAAATCAAGCCAGTATTGATGCCGACCATACCGTATTCGAGTTTTTCGGCAACACGCCAGACACGGCCAATGTCGCGGGCATAAAAATACGATGCCAGACCGAAATCAGTGTTATTTGCCGCCGCCAACACCTCATCTTCGGTGCGGAATGAGACGACTGCGGCCACAGGGCCAAAGGTTTCTTCATTCATGATGAGCATGGATGCATCCACATTCGACAGCACTGTGGGCTCATAAAATAAGACACCGGCGTCGTGTGTTTTGCCTCCGGCACATAAGGTCGCGCCTTTTGCCAACGCATCTGCCACATGCTCTTCCACTTTTGCAATTGCCTGTGCGTCGATCATCGGTCCTTGTTGAATACCGCTGGCAAAGCCATCCCCTACCCTGATTTGCTGAGCGGCGATTGCCAGTTTGCGTACAAACTCCTCATATACTGATTCGTGGGCATAAAAGCGGTTAGTACACACGCATGTCTGGCCAGAATTACGGTATTTGGAGGCAATTGCTCCCTCAACTGCGGCATCAATATCTGCATCGTCAAATACAATGAATGGTGCGTGCCCGCCGAGTTCCAGCGCCAGTTTTTTCACGGTCGGAGCAGACTGGCGCATCAATATGCGTCCGACTGGCGTTGAACCTGTGAAAGACAAATGGCGCACCACAGGGCTGTCACACAAGACATTACCTATCTGGATAGACTGCTCAGAATCAGCAGTCAGAACATTCATCACACCTGCAGGAATGCCAGCACGATGTGCCAGTTCTGCCAGTGCGAGTGCTGAAAATGGTGTTTGTTCGGCGGGTTTAATGACGATGGAGCATCCTGCGGCAATCGCCGGAGCCACTTTGCGGGTAATCATGGCGATAGGAAAATTCCACGGCGTGATCGATGCGCAGACACCGATCGGCTGTTTGAGCACCACCATCCGTTTGTCTGTCCAGGTGGATGCCATGACATCACCTGAAACACGTTTGGCTTCTTCGGCAAACCACTCGATAAAACTGGCGCCATAGATAACTTCGCCTCTGGCTTCGGCCAGTGGCTTGCCCTGTTCAGCAGTCATGATGGCAGCCAGATCATCGGCATTGGCGATCAGCAGATCAAACCATTTGCGCATGATTGCCGCACGCTCCTTGCCTGTTTTTGCAGCCCACGCAGGAAAAGCGGCTTGCGCTGCGGCAATTGCATCAGCTGCATCTTGTGTTGTCAGGTTGGGAACGGTGCCGAGCACATGACCAGTCGAAGGATTATTGACATCAAAGCGATGCTCTCCGCTCACCCATGCGCCATTGATGTACGCTGCGTCCCGTAACAAGCTGGCATCTTTTAAATGAAGTGGTGTGGCTGTCTGTGCTGACGACATGACTAAGTCTCCTGTTGATTGACGAATACCGTGAAGCCTAAAGCAAAACAGCCAAGTCTGCTTTGACCTGGCTGTTTTTTCACATGAATAAATTTAACTTAGTTCTGTGCCGGAGTATCTTTGGGTTTTGCTTCTTCCCGACGGTTAAATCCGGCCACCATGTCAAAGCGGAACAAACGACATTCCAGTGCGCCATTAAAAAACGGGGTTTTACGCGATTCTTTCAGACGCAGCATTTTTGGCAACGTCAGATCAGCAGTAAACAGGAAAACGCTCCAGCCAGCGAAACGTTGCTTGAGCGTCGTGCTGAAGGCACTGAAAAACTCTTTTGCCAGATCATCCGATTCCAGCGTACTGTCACCACGCACGCCAATACGTTCACCGTAAGGAGGATTGGTCAGCAAAATGCCGGGTTGTGCCGTCGGCGCTTTGACTTCCTGTGCCTCAATCTGTTTCAGAGGAACATCAAAACGAATGCCCGCCTTATTCAGATTGTTACGGGTCATGACGATCATATCGCCGGAAATATCACTACCGAAAATCGTCGGCTCTGTCGGCAATGGATGCGGCTTCGCTTTGGCCATGATGGCATGCCATGCATCCTCATCGAACTGATGCATTTTTTCAAACGCAAAATCACGCTTCAGACCAGGAGGAATACCTGCCAGAATCTGCGCAGCTTCGATCAGAATCGTACCGGAACCGCACATAGGATCGAACAGCGGTACGCCTGGTTTCCAGCCAGAAGTACGCAATAAGCCAGCAGCGAGGTTTTCGCGTAACGGCGCATCGCCTGTTTCCAGACGCCAGCCACGTTTAAATAAAGGCTCGCCGGATAAATCGAGATACAGGGTGAAATTGCGTGCATCCAGAAAACCGACGATACGCATATCCGGATTTTTGGTGTTCACCGAAGGACGCTGCGTGAACTGGTCACGAAAGCGGTCGCAGATCGCATCCTTGATCTTCAAGGTCGCAAAATCCAGACTCTTTAACGGCGATTTCACTGCTGTGACATCAACGCGTATGGTGTGATGATAGCCAAACCAGTCTTCCCACGGTTGTTCGAGGGTCAGATCATAAATATCGTTTTCATTAGCATAGCTGGAATGCGCCATGCGCATCAGAACGCGGGAAGCAATACGAGAGTGCAAGTTGATGCGCCAGCCGTCATGCAGGCTACCGGAGCAATGCACACCGCCGGGAACCTGATTATGGACGCTCATGGTGCTGTCCATCGCAGCGATTTCGCCGAGTTCTTCAGCAAGTGCAATTTCCAGGCCGCGCGGGCAAGGGCAAAAATAAGAGTGACGTGTCATGGGGTACCTTTTATCCGTGATCATTCAAAAAAACACAGGGCGAGCATTGCTCACCCTGAAACCGGGACGCTAACACGCTGGTGTTGCCTCCCTCGTGTCGCCAATTAAAATGGTTTGACGACGACCAGTATCAATACAGCCAGCAGCAATATGACTGGTACTTCATTGAACCAGCGAAACCAGACGTGGCTGCGCTGATTGCGCGCCTGTTCAAATTTTTTCAAGATGCTGCCACAGGCATGGTGATAGCCGATCAGCAACACAACGCACAAAAGTTTGGCATGCATCCAGCCATTGCCGGGTCCTTTGCCGATGCCATAACCCAGCCATAAAATACCGCCAAGCACAATGGCGGGCAGCATCAGTATCGTCATGAAACGATAGAGTTTGCGTGCCATCAGCAGCAAGCGCTCGGTCGTGGCGATCTCGGTTTCCATCGCCAGATTGACGAAAATACGCGGCAGGTAAAACAAACCGGCAAACCAGGAAGTCACGAAGAGTATATGAAACGCTTTAATCCAGAGCATGGCTCACTTTCCTCATTTCAATGAAGGTTCAACGAACTTTCTATCTTATTGACGGACTTCGCCGTGACCAAACACAACATATTTCATCGAAGTCAGCCCTTCCAGACCAACCGGGCCGCGGGCATGCAGTTTGTCATTTGAAATACCGATTTCAGCACCTAAGCCATATTCAAAGCCATCCGCAAACCGTGTGGAGGCGTTCACCATCACGGATGCGGAGTCTACTTCGCGCAGGAATCGCATGGCCCGCGTGTAATCTTCGGTGATGATCGATTCTGTATGTTTGGAAGAGTAATCATTGATATGGTTGATCGCCTCATCCATGTCGCTGACCACTTTGACGGCCAGTATCGGTGCCAGATACTCGGTGCTCCAGTCTTCTTCCGTTGCGGCGGCAAGATGAGGATAGCCGGACAAAATTGCTGCCGCTGCAGGATCGCAGCGCAGCTCGACCTGCCTGGTTTCGTACAACGCAGCAAGGGGCGGCAACACCTGCGCCGCGATACCCTGCGCGACCAGCAGTGTTTCCATCGTATTGCAGGTGCCATAGCGATGACATTTGGCATTGAACGCCACATCCAGTGCTTTTTGCAGATCGGCTTTGTCGTCGATATAGACGTGGCAGATGCCATCGAGATGCTTGATCATCGGCACAGTCGCTTCCTGCATCAGGCGGGCAATCAGCCCTTTGCCACCGCGCGGCACAATCACATCCACATACTGCGGCATGGTGATCAGCTCGCCAACCGCAGCGCGGTCAGTGGTCTCGACGATCTGCACTGCATCAGCAGGTAAGCCGGCACCAGCCAGCCCTTCCTTGACCAATTTTGCCAATGCCTGATTGCAGTGAATTGCTTCCGAGCCGCCGCGCAGTATCGTCGCATTGCCGCTCTTGATGCACAGACCCGCCGCATCGACTGTCACATTCGGACGCGCTTCGTAAATAATACCGATCACGCCGAGCGGCACACGCATCTGCCCGACTTGTATGCCGGTCGGGCGATACTTCATATTCGAGATTTCACCGATAGGATCGGCCAGGCTGACGATCTGCTCCAGACCTTCGGCCATCGTGGCAATTGCCTTATCTGACAAAGTCAGCCTATCGAGCATCGCGGCTTCCATACCAGCGGCTTGCGCAGCCGCCAGATCGAGTTCGTTGGCAGCGCGCAAGGCTGCTGCATCGCGCCGGATGGCCGCTGCGATCAGACTGAGCGCTTTGTTTTTTGCTGCGGTATTGGCTTTTGCCATCGCACGCGAAGCAACGCGGGCGCGGGCGCCAAGATCACTCATGTATTGTTTCATGTTCATCGTCGTCATGATTCACTATCACTTTCCATACCGGGAATATAGATGCAAATTAGGTGCAAATATACTCCCCCGTGTATTTTTAAAGCCGCCTTATTCTATGGCGGGAAACAAGCAGATTTTACTGATACTCCCCTGTTTTTTGATCAGGAGAGCGCGACACATTCGTGTTCATGCGCAGTTGATCGCTTCAGAACATCGCAAATGCCGGCAAATGATGTCAGCTCATGCCAGCATATCAGCGACGTAAAGCAGTCGTTGCCGCGACTTTCAGACCCAATTGCAACAACGCATCCCACGCATCGCCTGCAAATGCTGGGGCACGCAAACCTTTGACCATCTTATCGACTTGTGCAGCTTCTTGCAGCGCAGTCTGCAAAGTCTGCTGGCTGACGCGGTTGAGCGCAGGACTCATGAGTTTCTCTCGCGGCCCCCAGATACGATACTCTTTTAGCAAGGCGGATAATGGCCGCCCCTGATTCATGCCCGCTTTCAGCTTCAGCAGGGTACGAATTTCTTCTGCCATCGCCCACAGCACCAGCGGTAACGCTTCGCCTTCGCCTTTGAGCCCATTGAGCATCCGCGATAAACGCTTCACGTCGCCTGCCAGCATGGCTTCATTGAGTTTGAAGACATCGTAGCGTGCCACATTCAACACCGCATCATGGATTTGTTCAAAACTGAGCTTACCCACCGGATGCAATAAAGCCAGTTTCTGGATTTCCTGATGCGCAGCCAGCAAATTGCCTTCCACGCGTTCAGCGATAAATTCCAGACTCTGACGGTCTGCGCTTTGTTGCTGCAAGGCGAGCCGCTGGCTGATCCAGTTCGGCAAATGATGGCGCTCTACCAGAGGAATATCAATATACACCGCCGCCTGTTGCAGACTATTGACCCAGGCGGCTTTTTGCGTTGCCCAATCAAGCTTGGGCAGGGTAATCAGCGTCAGGTTATCAGGCGATAAATGCGTAACATAATCCTGCAAGGCCTGACCACCATCCTTGCCCGGCTTGCCAGTCGGAATACGCAGATCAATCAGTTTTTTATCGCCGAACAGCGATTGCGACTGATTTGCCGCCAGCAGCGCACCCCATTTGAAGCTGCGCTCTACCGTCAGAATTTCACGTTCGAAAAACCCCTGCGCTTTGGCCGCACGACGAATTTTATCCGCGGCTTCCAGCGCCAGCAGATGTTCATCGCTGGTCACCACATACAGCGGCGCCAGCGTTTTCGCCAGATGGCCGTCAAGGGCATCAAAGCGCAACTGCATTTATTGATCCATCTTCACAACTGACAGGCGGCGCATCACCTGCTGCACCAGATCGGTCTGCATATCGCGATACAGTAAGGCTTCTTCAGCTTCCTTCGCCAGCACCTGCGACTCATTGAAGGTGATGGTACGTTTCAGCTGTATCGTGACTGGCTCCATAAATTCCTTGCCTTCGGCACTGCGCAAGCGAAAATTAAACCGGTACAACAGGCTGTATTCACGGACACGCCCCTGACTGTTGAGCGACAGAATCTGTTTTTCACGCGCTTCACTGAGTACATCCAGAATCACTTCTGCATCTTTGGCATCGCTGGCAATCTGCGTCTGACCGTTGGCACGGATCTGGCGCTTGAGTTCACCACCCAGCGGAGACGCATCCGGCAAGCCAATATAGATGCTATGAAACGGAAAACTGACTGGTCCGCGCAAAGCGAAACCGCATGCAGACAACGTCATCATCGCCAACAACGCCAGCAAGCAGGTTTTTCGGTGAGTGATCCATGAACGCATGCAGTTTCTCCTTTTACTTCTTGATCAGGCGACGATATTGACCAGTTTACCCGGTACAACAATAATTTTCTTCGGCGCACCTTCGATGAAACGCTGCACGCTTTCGCTGGCCAGTGCGGTGGCTTCTATCGTGGCTTTATCCGCATCTTTACTGACCTTGATGCTGCCGCGCAGTTTGCCGTTCACCTGCACCATCAGTTCGATTTCATCCTGCACCAGTGCTGCTTCATCGACCTGCGGCCATGGCGCATCAATCAGCTCGCCAAGCTCGGCGGCAAAGCCAAGTTCTTGCCACAGCGCATGCGTGATGTGCGGGCAAACCGGATACAGGCCGCGCAACAAAACGCTGAACGCTTCACGCAATGCTGCAGCCGAGCCTTCCGCTTCCGATTTGAATGACTCTATCGTGTTGAGCAACTTCATCGCACCGGAGACCACGGTGTTGTATTGCAGGCGATCGTAATCGGCATCAATCTGCTTGAGTGTCAGATGCACTTCACGGCGCAATACCTTCACATCCGCCGCGTAATTCGCCGGTGCAGCAACACTAGCAGCGCCAGTGGCAATCGTCGCAGACAATTTCAATGCCGATGCCCACAAGCGGCGCAGGTAACGCGAGGCACCTTCAACACCGCTGCTGCTCCAGGCCGCACTTTGATCCGGAGGGCCTGCAAACATCGTGAACAGACGCGCCGTATCAGCACCGAACTGGGTGATGATGTCTTTTGGCTCAACCACGTTGTTTTTGGATTTCGACATTTTTTCTATGCCGCCCATCTGTACAGGCTGACCATCAGACTTCAGACTCGCCGATACCGGACGGCCTTTGTCATCGTGCTGGACTTCGATTTCATTCGGATAGAACCAGGTCTTCTTGCCACTGGCATCTTCGCGGTAGAACGATTCGTTCAGCAACATGCCTTGCGTGAACAGATTTTTGAATGGCTCGTCAATCTTGACCAGACCCATATCGCGCATCGCTTTGGTCCAGAAACGGGCGTAGAGCAAATGCAATACTGCATGTTCAACGCCGCCGATATACTGATCCATTCCCTTAGGACTCATCCAGTAATCATTGCGTTCATCGACCATCGTCGTCGCATCCGGGCAGGTATAACGCATGAAATACCAGCTGGAATCGACGAAGGTATCCATGGTGTCGGTTTCACGCTGCGCTGGCTTGCCGCATTTAGGGCAAGGCACATTCAGGAACGCTGCATGCGTTTTCAGCGGATTACCGGAACCATCAGGAATACATTCGGTTGGCAATACCACCGGCAAATCCTCGTAAGGCACAGGTACATCACCGCAGCATTCGCAATGAATGATAGGAATCGGCGTGCCCCAGTAACGTTGACGCGAAATGCCCCAGTCACGCAGACGCCAGGTGGTTTTTTTCTCGCCCAGTTGCTTCGCGGCCAGATCAGCGGCAACGGCATCGACGGCTGTTTTAAAATTCAAACCATCGTATTTGCCGGAATTAATCATCACGCCGCGTTGCTTATCACCGTAAGACTCAGCCCAGGCATCCGTCGTAAACGTTTCACCTTCCACCGCAACGACTTGTTTAATCGTGATGCCGTATTTTTTAGCAAAAGCAAAATCGCGTTCGTCATGTGCAGGTACGCCCATCACAGCGCCGTCGCCATAAGTCATCAGCACATAATTGCCGACCCAGACTTCGACTTGCTCACCGGTCAGCGGATGCGTGACGAATAAGCCCGTTGGCAAACCTTCTTTTTCCTTGGTCGCCATTTCGGCTTCGGTCGTGCCACCGGCTTTGCATTCTTCGATGAACGCTGCCAGTTTCGCATTATTTTTTGCAGCAACAGTCGCCAGCGGATGCTCCGCCGCCACGGCGCAGAACGTCACGCCCATGATGGTGTCAGGACGAGTCGTAAAGACATACATTTTGCCGTCTTGTACCAACGCACCGGTGTCGTCTTTGATCTCGTGACTGAACGCAAAGCGCACGCCTTCGCTTTTGCCTATCCAGTTACGCTGCATAGTGCGCACTTGTTCAGGCCAGCCATCAAGCGTATCAATACTGCTCAGCAATTCCTCGGCGTATTGGGTAATGCCGAAGTAGTAACCGGGGATTTCACGTTTTTCCACCAGCGCTCCAGAGCGCCAGCCGCGACCATCAATCACCTGCTCATTCGCCAGCACGGTCTGATCAATCGGATCCCAGTTCACAACCTGCGTCTTTTTGTAAGCGATGCCTTTTTCCAGCATCTTCAGGAACAGCCACTGGTTCCAACGGTAGTAATCGGGATCGCAGGTCGCCACTTCACGCGACCAGTCGAATGCCAGCCCCAGCGGTTCCATCTGCGACTTCATGTCTTCGATATTCGCGTAAGTCCACTCTGCCGGTGATTTTTTATATGCAATCGCGGCATTTTCGGCGGGCAGACCAAACGCATCCCAGCCCATAGGCATCAACACGTTGTAACCCTTCATACGCAGCTGGCGGGCCAGCATGTCGTTGATGGTGTAGTTACGCACATGGCCCATGTGCAGCTTACCGGAAGGATAAGGCAGCATGGAGCAGGCGTAGTACTTGCCTTTAGGGAAACGTGGATTATTTTCTACGGCCTTATAGGCGTCGATTTTTTTCCAATGGGATTGCGCCGATTGCTCGACGTCGGAGGGCGTGTATTTTTCTTGCATGACGTGACCAGAAGTAGATGCGGGAATGACTCAGAACCTTAGATTATAACTGGTTCAGGGGTGATATTGAGCAATGACTGGGATATCAGGGGTACACAGCCTTGGGCTGCGCGGCGGATTCAGTGACAAACGTAATACTGGTCAAGCCCTGCGCCTGTGCCATCGCCATGATTCTGGCAATGATTTCATAGCGTGTCTGCTGGTCTGCACGAAGTTGAATTTCTGGTAATACTGCTTGTTTAGACATGACAGCAAGACGACTTTCCAGCACCTCCGGCGTAAGGGATTGTTCGTTCAGGTAGAGCTGACCAGTAGCATCAATCGCTATACGCAAAGGTGCGATGGACGGAGTTTGAACAGGTGAAGACAGGGGTGTTTTTGGCAAGTCCAGACGTATGGCGGATGTCATCAGCGGCGCTGCGATAATAAAGATGACCAACAATACCAGCATGACATCCACCATCGGCGTGACATTGATATCGGCAATACTGCCAAGTGGCTTGGTCTCCGCAGAAGATGAGTGAAACTGACCAAATGCCATTACAACACCCTCGAACCTGCACGCCCGCCATGATTCGATGCTTGCGAAAAATGGGCATGCAGATCATGCGCAAAGCCATCCAGTTCCGCCAGAACAATACGGCAGCGACGGGACAATCCGTTGTATGCCAATACGGCAGGAATAGCGACCATCAGGCCAAATGCCGTCATGATCAGCGCTTCCCCCACGGGGCCCGCCAATTGATCTATTTGTATGGTTCCGGTCGCAGAAATGGCGGTCAACGCGTGATAAATTCCCCAGACCGTTCCGAGCAAACCAACAAAAGGAGCCGTCGCCGCTACCGATGCCAGTATGCTCAGACCACTTTCCAGTCGAGTAGTCAGCGCTTGCAACTCCTGTCGTAATTGCCGGGTCAACAGTGCTTCGACGCTGGTGCCAGCGCCAAGGCTGACAAACAATCCGGAGGACGGGGTGGCAGGGGTAACATCGGCGACCTCTGCTGCTGAAGTGGCAAGACGTATAAAAATAACTTCGCTGTCAGCTTCACTCAACAACGCCAGTGCTTCAGGTAATCCGGGCGCTGCCCAGAAATGCGGAAGTATCGCGGAAGCGCGACGCATCCGAAGGAAAAACCACGCTTTTGAGAGCAAGAGCGTCCAGCTGACGATCGACATCAACAACAACAGATACGCAATCAGATGTCCGAACTGATCTGATTGCTCCCAGTAATGGCTGATCGCAGTCGGCATGCTGATGTCAGTGATTCAGACCCAGTACATCGTACATATCAAACAGGCCCGTGGTTTTATCGGACAAGAACCGTGCAGCGCGCAAACTGCCATGCGCATACGTCACCCGGCTTGAGGATTTGTGCGTAATTTCGACCCGTTCTCCGATACCGGCAAACAACACCGTGTGATCGCCAACGATATCGCCACCACGAATAGTCGCAAAACCTATCGAAGAAGGATCACGCTCACCAGTCACGCCTTCACGGGAAAAAACACCCACTTCATTCAGATCACGCCCCAGCGCATCAGCGATCACTTCACCCATTTTTAATGCCGTACCCGATGGCGCGTCGATCTTGTGACGATGATGCGCTTCGATGATTTCGATGTCATAGCCAGTAGCAAAACTTTTTGCTGCCATTTCCAGCAATTTCATGGTGACATTGACACCAACGCTCATGTTAGGTGCAAAAACGATCGCTGTTTTTTGCGCCGCAGCGGCAATCGCCGCCTTGCCAGCTTCATCAAATCCGGTCGTGCCAATAATCATCTTGATACCATGCTCAGCACAATAGGCAAGATGCTTCAGCGTTCCTTCGGGACGGGTAAAATCGATCAGATACTCGGCGTTCACCAGGCCTGTTGACAGGTCCGATTCAATCAGCACACCGGAAGGCTTACCCAGAAATGCAGCGGCATCCGTTCCGAGGGACTCGGCCCCAGCAACATCCAGTGCACCTGCCAACACCGTATCATCGGCATTGGTAATCGCTTCGATCAACATTTTCCCCATGCGACCAGACGCACCGGCTACCGCTATTTTTAATACTGTCATACGTCCAAATCCTTATTTACTGTCTTTTTTCTTGACCGGGCCATCTACACCAATGACTGACTCGACGCGATTCACACCCAGCGCCGACTCCGTAATACGTGCCAGGTAATCTTTTTCATTTGGCAAATTGCCGCCTTCAAACTTATCGACAATATTGTTCTTGAACGTCACCGTCACCAAACTGACAATTTGCTCGCCCTTGGGCTTTGTCAGACGGAAAGGATAATCCCAGCGATCCTCATGGAACATATCTGTCAGCAACGCGGTACCGAGCAAAAATCTGACTTGTTCACGCGTCATACCAACTTTTAACTGCGACACCATTTCCTGAGACACGAAGTTGCCCTGTTGAATCGTGACGCGATAAGGGGAAATATATCCAAGAAATTTTTTCACGCCAGTCGGCGTGATCACTTGCGTGCCGGAGGTTGACGCATCTGCCGCTGGCTGTGCTGTCGTCTCTGCCAGCAATGGTGCTTTGGATGCGCAAGCGGACAAGCATGCAACCAGCAGACATCCTGCCAAGCGGCCAGCTTTACCCTGAAGAGATTCTGATAACAACAATCGCATAGGTACCTCAGTAATCGAGCAACATGCCCTAAAACCCGATATCATAAAGCAGATAGCACTTTTTTGACTGAAAACATGACAAACAGCACCCAAAACCTGAAAGCAAGCGGCCTGAAAGCGACCTTGCCACGAATGAAAATCCTGGAAATTTTTCAGAGCAGCAAAGTGCGCCACCTGACAGCAGAGGACGTATACAAGATTCTGCTGAACGAAAATATGGATGTTGGTCTGGCAACCGTCTATCGTGTGTTAACACAATTCGAGCAGGCAGGCTTGCTGCATCGCAATCATTTTGAAACTGGTAAGGCTATTTTTGAACTCAACGAAGGCTCACATCACGATCATCTGGTTTGCCTGGACTGTGGGCGAGTAGAAGAATTCTACGATGAGGAAATAGAAAAAAGGCAACAGACTATTGCCAGCGAACGCGGTTTCCGTATTTCCGATCATGCACTGGCTATTTACGGCAACTGCACCAAAATTAACTGCGAACACAAGAACTAAACGACAGTAACGCCTTGTGTCGGTCATTGGCGTAGAAGATACAAGCTACAAGCTTATTCCTGCTTTTACTTGGGTAACTTGGCAACGATACCCGCTACTGTATCCAGAATTTTCTGCGCATTAAACGGTTTCAGAATGAATCCATGAATACCCGCCCGGACTGCCTCGGTCACGGTCTCCTGATCTTTATTGCCGGTCACCAGCAACACTCTGGAATCTGGCACCAGTTCCTTGAGCCGTGGCAGGATTTCCAAGCCGCTGACCTTGGGCATGACGACATCCAATAAAATAATATTGGGCTTCAGCTTGAGCGCCATTTCCAGCCCCGCCCCGCCATCTGTCGCCTCACCTACCACATGATATCCCTCGCTACGCAGCACGACGCGCAGTACTTCTCTGGTGACGTCGTTGTCGTCCACCAGCAGGATAGAAATATTTTGATTGTTGGGATTCATGTTCATTGACTCAAAGCATTAGAGAGTAATTTGGCGGTGATGTCGACAATGGGAATCACCCTTTCGTAAGCCATACGCGTCGGCCCGATCACTCCCAGCGTTCCGACAATTTTGCCATTCACATCATATGGCGCAGTGACAATGCTCATTTCATCCATAGGAACGAGTTGTGATTCACCACCGATAAATATCTGTACCCCTGTTGCCTTACTGGAGACATCCAGCAACTGCATCAGGCTGCTCTTTTGCTCGAACATATCAAACAATTTTCTCAGGGAGTTCATGTTCGACGACAAATCCTGCACATTCAATAAATTACGCTCACCGGAAAACACCACTTCATCGCCGTGTTCTGCCATTGCATCACTGCCCGCCTCCACCGCAACCTGCATAAGGCGCGTCATGTCATTTTGCAACTGACGCAATTCGATATTGATACGCAAACGTGCTTCTTCAAAGCTGACACCACCAAAATTCTGGTTTAAATAATTCGCTGCCTGCGTCAATTGCGAGAGGTTGTAGTCAACGTCCGTCAAGAGCAGACGATTATGTACCTGGCCATTTGGCGCTACCACCACCAGTAGTATCCGCTTCTCGGATAGGCGTAAAAATTCTACCTGCTGAAAAATTGATTCTGTCCTCGGCGTCATGACCACACCGGCAAATTGTGACAACGAAGACAATATCTGCGCTGCATTTGCGATAATTTTCTGCGGTGGTTGTGACAGCAATGCTGGCTGCATGCGCGATTCCAGATCGGTCTCGTCAATATCCTGCACCGTCAGCAGCTCGTCCACAAACACGCGGTAGCCTCTGGGGGTGGGGATGCGGCCAGCCGACGTGTGGGGACTGGCAACAAATCCCATATCTTCAAGATCAGCCATGACATTGCGGATGGTCGCTGGCGAGAGTTCCAGACCAGAGATTTTAGACAGTGCCCGCGAACCTACAGGCTGACCATCAGCGATGTAGCGTTCTACGAGGGCTTTTAACAGAGTTTGGGCGCGAATATCGAGTTGCATGGTTTCATTTTATGCGACCAGAGGCAGCATGAATATAGAAAGAGTTATAACCATTGTGTCAAATCATGCAGATGGCGAAATTCAGCATCCGGTCTGATCTGTTGCAATGCCGGCTGATCAGGTATTTTCCCATGCCGATTCATCCACCCGCCACGCAAACCAGCCTGCTGAGCACCTTGCACGTCAAGCAATAAATCGTCCCCCACATACAGCACCTGCTCAGGCAATAGCTGCAAGGCATCGCATGCCGCATGAAAAATTCGCGGGTCTGGCTTCGCGCAGCCAAAGCTGTGCGCTGCAATCGATACCTGAAAATGCGCGGCCAGACCAATCGCGCCCAGATCGGCAAACCCATTAGAGATGGTTCCCAAAGTCACACGTCCGCCCAAAAGCTCCAGCGCCGGTACCACATCGTCGTACAAAGTCACCTGATTGCGCGCATGCGCGAACACAGCCATTGCCTGATCTGCCTTGGATACGTCTTCGTCGTGCTCCGCCAGCACCTTACTCAGCAAAGCATGGCGCAGCGCCCACAGGTCATATCGAAAACGTGGATTGGTTGCCACCAGATCATCCTTGTGTTGACGCAAGGTCTGCATATCGTATTTTTTTGCCACTGCCGGTGCATGTACCTGCAACCAGTCCTGTAACGCTGCCTCTGCATTCCTGATCACCGGTGCAACCGGCCACAAAGTATCATCCAGATCCAGCAACACTGCTTTAATTGTCATAAATAGCACTCAGTTCATTCATAGGACTTACGCAAAACCGCCCCAGCGGCGTTATGGCGCCTTGCCGTACAAGCACGTACTGCCTTCGTCGCCATGCCTTGCTGGGACAATTTTTCGTAAGTCCTGATTCATTGTGACGCTAATTATGGTCTAATCTGGTGAATCATGTTACATCTCCGTTCCTTATGACAGTTCAGGCAAAAACTATTGCTCTTGTTGGTAAATTTAACGCTGCGGGTATTAACGCCTCTTTGAGTGAACTGGCGAGCTTTCTGGATCAGGCTGGACATCATGTGGTACTGGAATCCGAAACAGCGCAATACATTGATTTACATGGCTTTGTCAGCATGCCAGTCCCTGAAATTGGCAAATATGCTGATGCCGCAATTGTCGTCGGCGGCGATGGCACGATGCTCGGCATTGCCCGCCAGCTGGCTCCTTACAAAGTGCCACTGATCGGTATCAATCAGGGACGTCTGGGTTTCATCACTGACATTCCGCTGGACAGGATGATCCCTGTCATCACAGAAATGCTGGAAGGCAAATACGTATCGGAGCAACGCAGTCTGTTGCAGGCGATCGTGATCCGGGACGGCAACCAGATTTTCAGCGGCACTGCATTCAACGATATTGTGGTGTCACGCGGTGCCGGCTCTGGCATGGTGGAATTGCGTGTCGATGTCGATTCGCACTTTATGTACAACCAGCGCTCGGATGGTCTGATCGTATCCACTCCAACGGGCTCCACCGCCTACTCGCTGTCCGCTGGAGGCCCGCTGCTCCACCCAAGTCTGGGCGGCATTGTCATGGTGCCAATTGCACCACATGCGCTGTCCAATCGTCCGATTGTCTTGCCCGATAGCAGTGAAATCGTGATCGAGATCGTGGCAGGAAGAGATATCAGCGTTAATTTTGATATGCAGTCATTCGCCAGCCTGATGTACGGCGACAGGATCATCGTCAAACGCTCCGCCCATACGGTCACGTTTTTACATCCGCGTGGCTGGAACTATTACGATACCTTGCGCGAAAAATTACACTGGAATGAGTATCCGTCCGTTGAGGGTGCGCTGAACTGATCTCTGTTAACAATATTGCTGCCCAATATATCGCTATCGTTTTGATGTCAAAAAATTGCTGCTCAACACAGATCAGTACCTGGCAGCAATTAGCAGCAACTAAGCAGCACTTACCAGCAATCAGACGACAAACAGATAACCGGCATCATCGCAAGGAATGCACAGCGTACAGCAATCAGCGAATACTCACCATATTCAGCTTCCCTGACACCACCATGTAATCAACGCTGCATATAAACAGGATACGATGAGGGTACGATATCTGCTCTCGGTGGCTCTCGTGGCTGTGATATAAGATACCCGCTAAGATATCGGCTTTGTCTGCGGATTGGTCTGCGCTGGCAAATCCGGCATAAGACTGATTTGCCATTTTCTGAATTTTCACTTTTTATTTCTTTCACTGCTCTATGCTGCGTACGCTTGCCATTCGTGATTTTGTGATTGTTGATACGCTGGAACTGGAGTTTTCTTCAGGATTCAGTGTACTGACCGGAGAAACCGGTGCCGGAAAATCAATCCTGATAGATGCATTAACACTCGCATTGGGGGGGCGCGGTGACGCCAGCATGGTGCGTGAATCCGCCAGTAAAGCCGACATCAGTGCTGAGTTTTCCATTCATGCTACGGTCGGCGAATGGCTCAGGGCGCAAGAGTTTGACGATCCTGACCAGCAACTCATTCTGCGCCGAACCATCGACAATGCCGGGCGTTCAAAAGCCTGGATCAACGGCATTACTGCCACTGCCACCCAACTGCGCGAACTCGGTGATTTGCTGGTTGATATTCACGGACAACACGCACATCAGTCGTTGTTGAAATCGGAAGCGCAACGCAACTTGCTGGACATGCAAGGAGGCTTGCAGGATCAGGCGGCTGAAGTTGCCACACGCCATAAGGTCTGGCGCAATCTGCGCAGGCAGCGTGAAGAGTTTGAAAACAATGCCAAAAGCGTATTACAGGAAAAAGAACGACTGGAATGGCAAGTGGGTGAGCTCGACAAGCTGCAAATCCGCGCTGGCGAATGGGAGGCAATCAGTCAGGAACACAGCCGCCTGGCTCATGCTGCGAGCCTGCTTGATGGAGCACAAGAAGCCGCTGCGCTGATTTCTGAATCCGAACATCCACTGCTGTCCCAGTTGTCCACCGTACAGCAAAAACTACTCAAGCTGCTCGACTATGATGTCGCACTGAAACCCGTGACCGATGCACTCGAATCAGCCTGCATTCATTTGCAAGAGACAACCTATGCAATCAACGATTACCTGAGTCGCACCGAACTGGACCCTGCGCGCTTGCGCGAAGTGGAAAACAGGGTCGATGCTATTCATACTACAGCACGCCGTTTCCATGTCGCGCCAGACAAATTGCATGAAGAATGCGCGTCACTCTCAGAACAACTCAGACAACTGGCCGACGCCACCGATCTGGACGCGCTGAAAAAACAGGAAGACAAAGCACAACAACACTATCTGCTGGCCGCCCATGATCTGAGTGCTGCGCGGGTGAGCGTTGCGCAAACGCTCAGTCTGGCGGTGACCACAGCCATGCAGGATCTGAGCATGAGCGGCGGTAGCTTCGTTGCCAGCCTGACGCCATGCGAACCTGCGGCTTATGGCCTGGAACAAGTCGAATTTCTGGTTGCAGGCCACGCCGGAGTGCAGGCAAGACCTTTGTCCAAAGTCGCTTCTGGTGGCGAACTGGCCCGGATTTCACTCGCCATTTCAGTCATCACCTCCTCTGCAACAGCAACACCGACATTGATTTTTGATGAAGTAGACAGTGGCATCGGCGGCGGTGTGGCTGAAGTGGTGGGGCGATTGTTAAAACGACTGGGACAAGATCGACAAGTCCTGTGCGTCACGCATTTACCACAGGTAGCCAGCCAGGCGAATCAGCATTTTCAGGTCAGCAAATCTCAGCAACAGGGCAAAACCGTCTCCCGCATTGATGCGCTCGACAACAAACAAAGAGTGGAGGAAATTGCCCGCATGCTTGGCGGTATCGAGATCACTGCCACCACGCGCAAACATGCCAGAGAACTGCTGGCGTCATAATGGAGACGTCATCGTCAACGCGACGATACCAAGAAGCACAAACGTAAAAATAGACGTAATAACAAACGCTACAACAACGCAAAAGCAGACGCATACAATGAGCTTCCTCAAAGAACCCGAATTTTCCCACGGCAAAATCAGCAAAACAGCCGTCGTTCTGATCAACCTCGGTACGCCGGATGCGCCAACCAGATCGGCTGTGCGCCGTTATCTGAAACAATTCTTATGGGACAGACGCGTGGTAGAAATTCCACGTGCTATCTGGTGGCTCATCCTCAACGGCATTATTCTGCCGTTTCGCTCAGGACAATCTGCCAAAAAATATGCCTCCATCTGGACCAAAGAAGGCTCGCCACTTAAAGTCCACACCATGAAGCAAGCTGCGCTACTGAAAGGCTATCTGGGGGAGCGTGGGCATGAAGTCCATGTCTGCTATGCCATGCGCTATGGAACGCCTTCCATCCCTTCCGTCTTACAACAACTCAAGGCAGAGGGCTATGAGCGACTGCTGATTTTATCGGCTTATCCACAATACTCGGCAACCACCACGGCATCCAATTTTGATGCGGTATTCAGTCACTTTCAGCAAGTACGCAATATTCCGGAATTGCGGCTGGTCAAAAATTATCATGACCATGACGCGTACATCGAAGCGCTGCAACAATCGGTTGTCCAGCACTGGCTGATCAATGGTCGTCCTGAAAAACTAGTGATGAGTTTTCATGGTTTGCCAAAAGCCTTTTTATTGCGCGGCGATCCTTATCATTGTGAATGCTATAAAACCGCAAGGCTACTGGCCGAAAAACTGGGGCTGAATAAAGACCAGTACATCGTCACATTCCAATCGCGCTTGGGGCGAGCAGAATGGCTGCAGCCTTATACTGCACCAACAGTGGCGCAACTGGCGAAAGATGGCATTCGTCATATTGATGTGATCTGCCCTGGTTTCATCGCCGATTGCCTGGAAACACTGGAAGAAATCGCGATGGAAGTCCGGGAAGAATTTTTACATGCTGGAGGAAAGGAGTTCAACTATATCCCCTGCCTGAACGAGTCACCGACATGGATGCGAGCGATGGCGGAAATTGCAGAGCAACATCTGATCGGCTGGCCGACCATGCTGACAGGCAGCCTGCGCGAGGCACAAAAACAGCAGGCATTGACCAGTAAGACGGAAGCCAAGCGTCTGGGTGCGGAACACTGATATCGTCATTCACTATCTATCACTATGACAACCGCGTTCTTCATCGGCGATATTCAGGGCTGTGCCGATCAGTTACTCACACTGCTTTCTAAGATAGAAAAAACGCCGGGTAATTACCACTATCTTTTCGCTGGCGATCTGGTGAACCGAGGGCCCAAATCACTGGAAACCCTGCGACTGATCAAACAGTTACAGCAGGCTGGTCGTGCAGAAAGCGTACTCGGCAATCATGACCTGCATTTGCTGGCAGTGGCATATGGAATACGTCCGGCACACAAAAGCGATACTCTGGAAGCAATTCTGAATGCGCCAGACAGAGAAGAATTGCTGGATTGGTTACGGCACCGCCCGATGGCGATTTTGCGGGAACAGCATTTATTGATACATGCCGGATTATTCCCCACATGGTCAGCAGCACAGACCATCTCGCTGGCGCAAGAAGTCGAACACATGCTGCGTAGCGATCAATGGCTGACATTTTTGCGTGAGATGTATGGCAACACACCCGCGGCCTGGAGCGATGACTTGCAAGGCAATGCACGCCTGCGCTGCATTGTGAATGCGCTGACACGCATGCGCTTTTGCAGCATTGATGGCACGATGGATTTCGCGATCAAGGATGGTGCCGCTGCCGCACCGGTGGGTTTTTCTGCCTGGTTTGATTTGCCACGACGGAGCGAAGATTGCACTGTCGTCTTTGGCCACTGGTCAACACTGGGTCTGCTGATCAGAAACAATCTGATGGCGATTGATACCGGCTGCATCTGGGGCGGACAACTCACCGCCATCAGTATGCACGAACGCAGGATGGTACAGATTGACTGTCCTCAGCAGCAAAAGCCCGGCTGACCCGACTACCCCAGCGTTTGCTTGCCTTCCTGAATTTTGAATTCTGAAACAACAGACTTGTTTCAGAATTGACTCCAAATTATTTCAAATTACTCAGGATCGCCACCGATCAATCCCAATCAATAAAACAATCAGCAAGTTGAACGTACAGCAGTTTCCAATGAAGATTGGCTCTGGATAAAGCGCATCTCAATCCTGAGGAAGTCCTAGCTGCTGCCTTACCATCTGACGCGTTTTCTGCGCTACATCGCGCCGATGCGCACCGTCTGTCGACACTGAGGGTAAGCGAATTAATTCGGCTGTCATGCGTGGTGCTTTCAGAATAATCCGCATGCTTTCCACGAACGTCATATCACCAATAAAATCCGCAGCCGGATGAAACTGTCCTTGTGCATCAACATAGCGCAAGACGAATGGTTGTACCGGCACCTTGGCCTCAATCGCCGCCTCAAACAGATTGGCATGAAAAGCCTGTATCGTGCCTTGTGGTGCAGTTGTGCCTTCAGGGAAAAAAGCAATCCGCTTACCCGCCTCGATCTGATGTACCAGACCTTCGTAAATACGGCGAACTTCACGCTGCTTGCCCCGTGCCAGAAAAATCGTTCCGGCTTTCTCACATAGCCAGCCAATCAGAGGCCAGCCCCGGATATCGGCTTTCGCTACAAAATGGCATGGATGCAGGGTGTTAATCACAAAGATATCCAACCAGGAAATATGATTCGACACAATCAATGCACGCTCAGCCACCGCGCCTTGACTGGCATCAATGAAGTTCACATCCACGGTGCAAATGGCCAATAATTTGTGTGACCAGCGGCGGATCAGTCGCTCATGTTGCGCCGTTCCCGTCAAAGGAAAAACCAGAGCGCATGTGATCAATCCTGCCATCAGATGGACAAAAACCCGAAAAAAATGCCAAACTATCATACTGACCCCATCAGATACTCCCACCGAGTATCTATCAAAATTGTCATGTGTCGCAATGAAATAAAGCACTGAACAGGTACATATACCGATACTCCCTGTTTTATTCTATTTCTTTTGAAATTGCCGTCAGTGCATCAGCGTAGGTACTTAATACACATGACCGCTCACGGAGATCGAGTCTGGTGAGCGGTCGTGGTACGGCAATACTAGGCTCTGTGTAATGCCTCAAAAGCAAGGTGTCCGGACACAATCGTGGCCTTCACCATGCCGGGCAATTCATAGCCGAGGAAAGGTGTATGTTTGCCCTGACTGACCAACGCACTGGCTTCTACTTTCCAGTGTGCTGCTGCATCAAACAAACAAAGGTCTGCGGCACCACCGACTTCAAGACGACCCGCATCGATGCCAGCAACGCTGGCGGCATGATGGCTGATTTTAGTCAGTGCTTGTTGCAGACTGATCTCGCCACGGCTGTCCGCTGCCCATTTTAAAGTCAGCGACAACAGTAATTCCAGTCCGGTAGCACCGGGAGAGGCTTCTGCGAACGGCAGTAATTTTTCATCATCATCGACTGGCGTATGATCTGAGCAGATGGCATCAATCGTACCGTCCTGCAATGCAGTTTTAATGGCATCACGGTCACGCTGGCTGCGTAGCGGCGGATCGAAACGGGCGTTCGAATCGAAGAAACCGATATCGGCATCAGTCATATGGACATGATGAACGCCGACGTCGCAGGTCAGCGGCAAGCCTTCCAGCTTGGCTTTACGCACCAACTCAATTCCGGCAGCCGAAGAGATGCGGCACAAATGCACTCTGGCGCCTGTGGCACGCATGAGTTCAAACAGGGTATGCAACGCAATCGTTTCTGCCATCACTGGCACACCGGACAAGCCCAGACGCGATGCCAGAGGCCCGCTGTGCGCTACCCCTCCCTTGCCGATATAAGCATCTTGCGGTCGCAGCCAAACTGTATAACCAAACGTGGCGGCATACTGCAATGCGCGTTGCAAAGTATTAGTATCCTTCACTGGCTCTTCTGCCTGTGAAAAGCCGATACAGCCAGCATCTGTCAATGCCGCCATTTCCGTTAATGATTTTCCCTGCAAGCCCACCGTCAGAGCTCCCAGTGGATATACATGTGCTTTGTTCTGGGTACGGGCACGTTGTTTCAGCATCTCCACCAGACCGGATTCGTCCAGCACTGGATCAGTATCCGGCGGACACACCAGACTGGTAACGCCGCCACGCATCGCTGCCTGCAACTCGGACTCCAGCGTTGCCTTGTATTCAAAGCCTGGCTCGCGCAGACGTGCACTCAGATCCACCAGTCCTGGCGCTACGATCAGACCGGTGGCATCCAGCACTTTGTTTGCGCTGAAATCCGCTGGCGGAGTACCAAATGCGAGGATTTTTCCGGCAGCAATAAATACATCCTGCACTTTATCCATGCCGCTGGCGGGGTCGATCACGCGACCATTTTTAATCTGTATTTTCATCTTGTCTTCCTCAAGCCTCGCTGCCACTGTTGCCAGCAACAATACTCATCACGGCCATGCGCACCGCAATCCCGAACGTCACCTGCGGCAAAATCACCGCCTGCGGGCCGTCCGCCACGGCAGAGTCAATTTCCACACCACGGTTCATCGGCCCCGGATGCATGACGATTGCGTCAGGATGCGCCAGCGCCAGTCGCTCTGGTGTCAAACCATAGCTTTTGAAATATTCCTGCGCCGATGGCAGCAGCGCACCGCTCATGCGTTCGTTCTGCAAGCGCAACATGATGATCACGTCAACACCCTTCAGCCCTTCATTCATGTCAGTGAACACACGCACACCCATCTGCTCCAGCCCGCCCGGCAACAGCGTATGCGGCCCGATCACGCGCACTTCCGGCACGCCCAGCGTAGTCAATGCATGGATGTCGGAGCGTGCAACACGGCTGTGCAACACGTCGCCAACAATCGCTACCGTTAAATTAGTGAAGTCTTTTTTGTAGTGGCGGATGGTGTACATGTCCAGCAAACCCTGGGTCGGATGTGCATGGCGACCATCACCAGCATTAACGACATGCACATGATGCTGTTTGGTGTCGTTCAAATGTTTGGCAATCAGGAAAGGCGCGCCGGAAGTCGCGTGGCGCACCACGAACATATCGGCATGCATGGCGGCCAGATTGTCAATCGTATCGAGTAGCGATTCACCTTTACTGGTGCTGGACGCTGCGATGTTCAGGTTGATCACGTCCGCCGACAGGCGTTTGGAGGCGATTTCGAACGTGGTGCGGGTACGGGTAGAGTTTTCAAAAAACAGATTGAACACGCTCTTACCGCGCAACAGTGGCACTTTTTTTACTTCACGGTCGCTGATACTGACAAACGAAGAAGCAGTATCGAGAATATGGTTCACGATAGATTTCGGCAAGCCATCAATCGTCAGCAAATGCTGAAGCTCTCCGTGTTTATTGAGTTGTGGATTATGCATGGTCAATAGAAAAACTGAGTGTGCCATCTTCTGCACGTTGCAGATTGACAGAGACAGCGGGTTCAAAAGAGGCAATATGAGCAACGAAATCCGCGGCCACCGGCAACTCCCGGCCACCACGATCTACCAGCGCCGCCAGCATGATGCGAGCCGGACGACCATAATCAAATAATTCATTGATCGCGGCGCGGGTTGTACGACCGGTTTTCAAGACATCATCGACCAGGATAATCTGAGCGCCATCCACTTCAAACGGGATATGCGTTGGTTTGACATCGGCATGCAATCCCTTGGCGGCATAATCATCGCGATGAAATGAAACGTCGATCAGACCAGCTTTATTTTTCAGCCCCAGATCATTCACCAAACGCTCGGCAATCCAGGCACCGCCGGAATAAATACCAATGATGGCTAATTTGTCATTATTGAAGACATGGGGCTTAATTTGGTTCAGAAGCTGCTGATACAAAGCTTCGGCATTGAGAGAAGAAGTGACTGTACTCATAGGGACTCGTCAAAATATTGTTGCAGGATCAGTGCGGCAGAGTCATCGTCGATGTATTCACCGCGTCGGGCATTCAACACAGCGGACGAATAACGTTCATCCACCAGCACGGTACGGACATTGAAACGGCCTTGTAACTGGTTGGCAAAACGCTGACAGCGTTGCGTCATCTCGTGGGGAATACCATCGGGATGCATCGGTAAGCCGACAACACATAACACCGGCTGCCAGTTGCGTATCAACGCCGCGACTTCGGCAAATTTACCGTCGTTCGTCGCAGCATGAATAATGTTCAGAGGTTCTGCTTGTCGTAATACGGTATTACCAACTGCGACACCAATGCGCTTTAAACCAAAATCGAAGGCGAGTACCGATCCCTCAGGAAGCGCATCTGCCTGAACAGTCATCAGGCGTGCCCCGCTTCGGCCGCCAGCATCAGGGGATCGATACCAAGCAGCTTGATTGCCGCATTAAAACGCGCTTCCAGCGGCAGATCAAATAAAATCGACTCATCAGCGGCGACTGTCAGCCAGCCATTTGCCAGAATTTCTTTTTCCAGCTGCCCGGCACCCCAGCCGGCGTAACCAACGCTGATCAGAACCCGTTCCGGTCCATCACCCGCGGCAACAGCCTCCAGCACATCGCGCGATGTGGTAAATGCAATGTTGTCTGTAACTTTGAGTGAAGACGTATATTGCCCCGCCGGTGCATGCAGAACAAAACCGCGATCGTCCTGCACCGGGCCGCCAAACAGCACCAGATGTTTGCCCATAGGATGAGAGTCAGGAATATTTTCCAGTTTCAGCTCGATACGATCGAACAATCCGGATACGGTCATGTCGGTAGGACGGTTGATGACGACGCCCATTGCGCCACGTGGACTATGCTCACAGAGGTAGATCACCGTTCCGCCAAAGACAGGATCTTGCATGGACGGCATTGCAATCAGGAAATGATGTGTCAGATTTAACTCTGAGGATGCATCATTTGATTCACTGTCTGCTGGCTTCATATCGGAAATAAGATTTGCCGACGCCGATACATCGTCATGCAAATTTGAGTGGAGGGATTTTGTTTGCTTCGCCATGCCGACATTTTAGCATTTTTAGCGTGCTTTTTCGATGTGTGCTAAGGTGCTGCGCTTGTGCTGTACTCGTATGACGTTCGCTGCGCGCCAGCTTTATACGCGAGCAATGCCTGCTGATTGCTGAGCGCTGTGCATACATTGCACGTACGCTGCGATTGTTGCTATGGTTGCCAGTGCTGCGGTTGCTACGATGATTGCGGAGATAGTCACGCGTCGTCGTTCTGCGGTCATGTAATCGCCTCCTATTGACTCTTCCTTATTCTCATTCACATGCCAGAACAACTCTCACCATTTGAACGCTCACTGGTCTGGTTCCGGCGCGATTTGCGCTGTTTTGACCATGCCGCTCTGTATCATGCATTACGCAAAAGCAACTCCGTGAATTGTGTTTTTGTTTTTGATCAACAAATTCTGAATCACTTACCTGCCAAGGACAGACGAGTCACCTTCATCTATCGCAGCATTCTTGAACTACAACAGGAGCTGAAAAAACTGGGAGGAAACTTAATCGTACGCTATGGCAATGCCGAAGAGATCATTCCGACGTTAGCACTGGAACTGCATACCAATGCTGTATTTTGCAATCATGATTATGAGCCTCAGGCTCTGCTGCGTGATGAGGCGGTCAAAACGCGATTGCAGGAGATGCAATGCGACATGCTTAGCTACAAAGATCAGGTCATCTTTGAAAAATCAGAAGTGCTGTCTCAGGCCGGAACGCCTTTTTCTGTCTTCACCCCGTACAAAAATGCCTGGCTGAAGAAATTTTATGCAGAAGGCAGCGATTTTTATGCGCGCCCGTATCCTATCGAGACCTATGCGCATAAGCTGCATCAAGCTCTCGATGACAGCATCCCGACTATGGCGGAAATGGGGTTTGAAGACACATCAGAAAGCAATATGCCAATCAAGGCAGGAATGTCCGGCGGAGCACTCTTGCAGGAGGATTTTATACACCGCATGAGACGCTATGACACAGCGCGCGATTATCCTTCGGTGAAGGGGCCGTCTTATCTGTCGGTGCATCTGCGCTTTGGCACGGTATCCATTCGCCATCTGGTGCGTGAAGCCATGCAACAAATACGTACCAGCAGTAATCACGGTGCAGAAATCTGGCTCGCAGAACTTATCTGGCGGGATTTTTATTTCATGATTTTGTACCACCATCCCCATGTCTGCCAGTCGTCATTTAAACCTGCCTATGACGCTATTCAATGGGAAAGCGGCGAACAGGCCGATGCTCTGTTTCATGCGTGGTGTGAAGGAAAAACTGGATACCCGCTGGTGGATGCCGCAATGTTGCAACTCAACCAGACAGGCTATATGCATAACCGTCTGCGCATGGTCACCGCATGCTTCCTGATCAAAGATTTAGGGATAGACTGGCGTCGGGGCGAAGCGTATTTTGCGTTGCATTTAAATGATTTTGATTTATCCGCCAATAACGGTGGATGGCAGTGGGCATCATCTTCTGGCTGCGACGCGCAACCCTATTTCCGGATTTTTAATCCCGTCACTCAATCAGAAAAATTTGATGCCGAAGGCAAATTCATAGCGCGCTATTTACCGCAATTAGCGAAACTGGACAAACGTTCGATACATGCTCCCTGGAAAGCAGCCCCCTTACTCCTGCAGCAGGCCGGAGTGATATTAGGCGGCAATTATCCTCATCCCATCATCGATCACGACAGTGCTCGCAAACAAACCTTGATGCGTTACGCCGTCGTTAAAAAATCAGAAATAACAAGTGACACCTGAGCGATATACCAACAACACTTCAACAATATCGGAGTGACGCAAACAAAGAAGAAAACGTAAACAGAAAAAGGCGGGAAACTATCCCCGCCTTTTGTGTAACACCTGAAGATCAGATCCAAATCAGATGAACAACATATCGTGTTTTCAAACAATCACAAGTTGATCGGCGCCAATAAAGCCAGTAATGGCCTCCAGCAAATCATCTTCGCGATAAGGCTTACCAAAATACTCGTTAACTCCCAGCTCTTTCGCATAGTTTCTATGCTTATCCGCTGTCCGTGAAGTAATCATGATGATAGGAATATGCGCAGTACGGGCATCGCTGCGAACGTTACGTGTCAGATCGAAACCATCCATACGTGGCATTTCAATATCAACCAGCATCACATCCGGAGTCACCGATTGCAATTGCTCCAGTGCATCGATACCATCTTTAGCCAGAATCACCTGATAGCCTTCACGCGTCAACAGACGCTGCGTGACACGGCGAACCGTCAATGAATCATCAACGACCATCACCGTATGTTGGGTGCGCAGACCTTGCACTGGTTCTGCTTTGGTGTCGTCCCCTTTTGCCTTGCTATGCAGATCAGCAACAGCGCCCATTTCCGGGCTGATGTCGATACCGAGCGGTTGCAGGCGAGCATGCTCCTGCTCCATTTTTTGTGCCAAAGGTACCGGATTCAAAATCAGGACAATCTCACCGGAACCAAGCACCGTGGCACCCGCAATACCTGCCATACGCGCCAATTGCGGACCGATGTTTTTCACAACGACCTCTCGGTTACCGACAATATCATCAACATGTATCGCTACACGATCAGTACCGCTCTTAAGAATCAGCAATGGCGTATATTGTTGCGTCATTGGCGTCACATCATACTGCCCCAGCATGGTGGACAGGAAATACATCGGGACCCGCTGCCCCTGCCACATCACCGCGCCATCATTGTATGCACTGACAAGCGCGCTGGATTTTAATTGCTGTACCTGCTCGACCAATACGGAAGGCACGGCATAAGTACGGCCACCGGCATTGAGCAGCACAACTTGTGTCACTGCTAATGTCAATGGCAGGCGAATGGTAAATTCTGCGCCTTTGCCATCAGTGGTACTGACCTCAACACGCCCACCCAGCGACGCCGCCTCGGAACGAACCACGTCCATTCCCACGCCGCGCCCAGCAAGTTCCGACACTTCATTTGCGGTGGATAGACCTGGTTCAAAAATCAGGTGTGCCAACTCTATGTCTGCCGGTTCAGCATCATGACCAATCAGTCCGGCTACCTTCGCCTTTTCACGAATCCGGGGTAAATCCAGTCCCTGACCGTCATCCGAAAAACGGATAACAACTTCATTTCCTTCCTGACGTACTTCGATCAGCAATTCACCTGTTTCATCTTTATGATGCTGACGACGCTCATCACGGCTCTCAATACCATGCACAATCGCATTGCGCAGCAAGTGCTCAAACGGTCCGACCATTTTTTCGAGAACGCCACGATCCATCTCAACTCCCGCACCACGGATATCCAGATTCACCCGTTTATCAACCTCTTTGGAAGTCTGGCGAGTCACGCGATACAAACGCTCAGAAATACTGGCGAAAGGAATCATACGAACGCGCATCAGATCCTGTTGCAATTCACGCGTCAGACGCGCCTGCATGTGCAAATCGTTTGTTGCACCGTCGATCGTCCGGGTCAGATTCGTCTGTACCGTGGCGACGTCGCTGACACTTTCCGCCATCATGCGAGTGAGTTCTTGCAAACGGGTAAATCGGTCGAATTCTAAAGGGTCAAATTCGCGGTCAGCCGAATGTGCCATCCGTGACGTAATCTGGGTTTCTGCCTGAATCTCGACTTCACGCAATTGATCACGCAGACGATTCACGTTTTCAGTCAGTTCTGTCAATGAACTGCGTAATGTACCAACCTCATTTTCCAGACGTGAACGGGAGATCGATACTTCACCCGCCTGATTGACCAGACGATCCAGAATATCGGCTCGCACACGAACTAAGGGCACAGGCGCTGTCGGCGTCGGAGTTGCAGAAGTGGCTGAAGTCGAAGGTGTTATCCCCGATTTTCCCGTATTACTGAGAGAGGTATTAGTAACAGTCCTGAGCGCATTTCTGTCAATCACAGGCATGACTGGAGCCAGATTGATCAATTCCTTCTCCGCAACCGATGCTGTATGTTCGTTACCCAGCATTGCTTCCTGGAACTGATCCAGTTCTTGCGCCGCCGTCAGTGCTTGTTCCTGCGGTGGCGCAACATACGCATCCGGATTTTGCAAACGATCAAACAGCTGCATACTGTAATCGTGGCGTGCCAATAAATCTTCGAGTAATGCTATTTTGGCGATGCCGCCGGTATGTACCAGACTTTCAATCCTGGTTTCCATGTCATGGATATGCTGACCTAGTGCCATCGCACCGGCCATTCTGGCGCTTCCCTTGATGGTATGCATCAGACGGGCGATAGACTGAGGTGTCGCAGTGTCATCTGGTTGTTCTTGCCAGGAGCGCAGTAATTGCCCGACCATCGGCAGTAAATCGTTACCCTCTTCGATAAAAACGGGCAACAAATCCATATCGAGATCATCTTTGATCTGAATATGCGAATCGACAACATGCTCAGGCGTTAATACTTCTGGAGCCGCAACATTAGCGGGCAATGCGATATCAGCTGGAGAGGCAACTTCGGTGGCGACATCGGACGCAACTTCAGAAATATCTGCTAAATCGGACAAATTCAATGCTTCGTTCGTCGAGGTAATGAATTCTTCATCGGCACCGGCATCCGAACGTTCAATCACTTCTTGCAGCAAAGCCTCAAGTAAATAAATTTCAGTCGGTGCCGAAGGTGCCATCTCGGATAAAGCAAATTTTTGCAGCATCCGTTTACTGGTATCCAATGCCTTATCCAGCACATCGTATTCACTGGCCAATAGCGGCACAGGATGCCGTTCAAGGCGCTGCAATACTAATTCAAGACTATGCGCCAATTCCTGCAAAGGCTTCAGGCCAACGGTAGCCGAACTGCCTGCCAGCGTATGCGTCGCATGTATCGCATGCGTAGACACATGGCGATGTGGCTCGTGTCTCCACTCTGAAAAATCTTGCCCCAGGAAACGCACGATTTCATCAGTTTCAGCCATGTAAATAGAATACAAAGGAAGGCTGATTTCGATGTTACCGATACGTTTAACATTGTCATCCTGCAAGACTGTCGGCTTGGTCAGGTCAGGGAACTCAATAATCTTGGCAGACGAACGCCCTTCTGTGATTTCTGGGACTACAGTCTCAGCAAGAGTTTCAGCAACCTGATCTGGCAACGGCACGGCAGACGTCACGTCTATCGCATCTATCTCCGACACGAGATCATCAGACAAAACATCGGCAGTCTCAACATCAGGAACGGTTATTTGAGTAGTAGCATCTGAGCCGGCAGCGATTACCAGCGGCAATCCATCCAGTAACAAACCGGCATCAGGCGTTGCTTCATTCAGGGATGCAATCAGCTCATCACCTGACACGACAGTCGGCGCAGATTCAGTAATAGATTCTGTCTTTAACCCGGTTTCTGGCGGCGTTTCTGGCGGTAAGCCGAGTTCTTCAATCTCACCTGTAACATCGATGTCAGGAACAGTTGCCTCGATTGTTTCAGAGGGAATCAATTCAGGTATCAACTCGTCTGATTCGACTGTTTCGTTTGTTATGTCCGGTACTTCTGCCGTGATTTCTATCGGTGCTTCTTCCGCTTCTATTGCTTCCGTTACGGCACTTGGCTCCTCTCCTACATTCGTGACCGCATCGGTCAGTAT
Organism: Undibacterium sp. SXout7W; assembly: GCF_049339385.1. Lineage (NCBI taxonomy): Bacteria > Pseudomonadati > Pseudomonadota > Betaproteobacteria > Burkholderiales > Oxalobacteraceae > Undibacterium > Undibacterium sp. SXout7W. The sequence goes on from NZ_JBMPPF010000003.1 coordinate 199,993, forward strand.
GTCAGACATCGCCAAATCACCCGGTATCTCTTCACCCAATATGTCAAATGGAGCAAGCTCGGTAGAAATAGCAGCAACAATATTCTCAGCACCTGCTTCTGGCTCAAGCGCTAACTCATCCTCAAAATCCAGTACCAAATCTGTTTTGACCGTTTCCGTGTTCAATTCAGGCAGTACTGGAGCCTGGGATACTACGGATTCAACATCACCAAGTTCAGGTGCATCAATCGCGATATAGTCGATTGTGGAATCCGTATTGGCATCGACTGTTGGTGTCTCCGATGAAGAAAAATCGAGCTCAGGAACATCCAGGGACAAGTCTGCCTCGGAAAATTCAGTTGCAAGCTGTGTTTCTGGTTCTGGCAGAACCTCAGTCAAAGACTCAGGTATGACACTTGTTGGCAACTCTGAAGCATCAGCAACGGCATCATCGATATCCAACCCTGCTTTGATTCTTTCTGCTGCTGCAATGAGTGCTGCACCAGTTCTCGCTGAATGGCCATAACGTTTAAGTTCATCCACCCAAACCAACATTTCATCAGCGGTACGGGACAACAATGTGTACAAAGTCTCGGTGCCATCTCTGGACTCTGACAACCACATGTTCATCACCTGTTCGATGTGCCATGCGGCTTCTCCGAACACAGTCAATCCAACCATACGGCTACTGCCTTTCAGTGTATGGAAAGAACGACGCAGACTAGTCAGATACTCTTGATTGTCAGGATCATGTCGCGATGCAGGCAAGGTCTGCTGGACAAATGCAAGTACTTCATCCGCTTCCGACAGGAAAATTTCGAGTAATTCAGCATCAATCGCTTCATCACTCTGCGGTAACGCAACCACCGGACTGGCGAGCCGAGTATCTGCTACCGACGAAGTTGCAACGACAATGTCATGTGCCGATTGCGGAGCGGTGGCAAAATCTGTTTTACCTAAGATATCAATAGCAGCTTTTGCTCTGTCGCTGGCATCAGCATCGTCGAGCAATGTTGCTGCGGCACGCTCAGATTCCAGTGACTCTTTGAGCTGCGCTTGTAAATGTTCATTATGCGGCGCTTCAGCAAGTGATGCGGCCAAGCGAGCAGATTCCTGCTGTTGCTGATGCAACTCTTGTTCGGTCGTATGGGCAGCTTCTGGCGACACCATGTCTGCGTCCGGATGTCCAGGCGCTGCCGTGATATTGGTCGTCGGCAAGAGTTCTTTACTGGCCTGAACTTCGAGCAAGTTTGAACGGAATACGCCTGCATCCTGATCAAACGTGAATTTTTTCTTGGCAGTTTCGGGCTGCGCTTGCATCGTTTCAATAAAGAAAGATAAGGCACCGATGTTTTGCGCCACCAAATGATGCTCTTTCGCATTCCGTACACTGTCCGCAGCGCTATCTGCATCCACAGCACCTGCTGGGGCATTCGCAAACTGATGCACCATATTGCGCGTATGCTCTACGGCCAACATGGCATCATCCTGATCCAGTACCGCCAAAGCACCACCAATCTGATGCAAGATACCATCGACTGGTTTCAAGCTGTCAGTATTGGAAGGATCACGGAAGTATTCATCCAGATTTTTCTCTACCTGACGCAAACTGGCCTGCATTTCTGAGACCAACACTCCCATCGTCTGCCGTTGCTGCGCTTCACGCGAGATTTCGCCTATCCAAGCCGCCTGCGCCTGAGGCTCATCACCCGATACAACGGACAATAAACGCGAGGTAATTTCATCTGCACGTTCAGAAAAATGTGCTGGCAATCTGGAAATCTGGTCGAGCGCGTTTTCAACAAACAGCAAGCTGGTCGCCAGCTCCAGGCCTAATTTACTTCCGTCCGGTGAATGAGCAACATGGCGCGCAATGCCACTTAATTCACGTAACAATTTAGCTAACGCAGGAGAATTGAGTTCGGAACCAGTATCTGCCAGATCTTTAATTTTTTGGGAGAATTTCTCTGCCAGGCCATTTTCTCCGTTCGCAATCCGCCCCCAGAAATTCTTAACAGCGGATAGCTGTTCTTTTGCAGTCGCTAAAGCGCCGGCGGCAATTTTTCCATAATTTTTCTGGTCATAATCGACAGGAACCTGATTATCAAGCTGGTAAGCGGTACGCACTCGCGACACTAATGGAGACGGAGTTTCCACCTGCGCCAAAAAGAATAATGCGTCTCTTAAGAGTCGCTCAGGGAGAGTTGTCGCACCATCAACCAAGCGACGGATTTGTAAATTAATGCGTCCAAATATCTGTTTAACATAAGGCTGATTCGGAATATCACCCGAAGCAACTGCCTCAGAAAATGCTTGCATCACAACCCAGAAGGCCTTGGTCTGAGAAGTAGGTTGAGCGTGTGCGACTTCAAGAATTAAGTCATGAATTGCCTGTACAGCCTGCCGCTGCAGTAGCGGATCTTTCGCTGTTAAAACCGGTAATAATAGTTTCTCAAAACGCTGGCGTACTGCTGCATAACTGATGGCCGGTGCTTGTCCTGTGACGGTGAGTTCCGGAATCTGTTCTTGCGCAACGAGAGAAGGAAAAAATAAATCGGCAGGGTGAATTCGTTCGGCGCCCTTGATCTCAAGCAGTGCACGGTAATATGGAAACAAACGTACGGGTTGATGTGCAGCACCTGACAACAAATCTTCCAGGTAACGCAATACCGCATGAAACGCATCGACAATGACGTCCACATTGGACTGCGTCATTGCTAACTGCTTATTTTGTAAGCGTTCAAGTAATTCTTCTATGGTTTCCGTAACAATAGAAACGCCATCAATATCAACAATCTGCAATGCACCGTGCGCCTGATGCAAATAGCTTTTAGCGTGCAACAGACTGGTGGAACGTGTGTCATCATCCTGACCCAGTGCATCGGTCAACATTTTTCCTGCGCTGCTGATTGCTTCGCGTACTTCCGTCATGACCCAAGACAAAGGTCCGGTATCGAACTGCTCTTGCGGATGTTGGGGTGAATTTGAAAAATCGGACGTCATGCGTACTCCGCAAACTCAAAGGATGATGGCCCGAAGGCCATCATTATGCATATAGGCAAGACTGAAAATGTACAGTCCAGGACTGGGGAATCAGGCAGTAACCCGGAAACGGGATACTGAGTTCTTGAGTTCCTCAGCTAACATTGACAATTCTTTAATGGACTCTGCCGTTTGTTGGGTACCGTTCTGCGTTTGTTCCGTGATAGTCAAGATATGCTGAATATTCTGTGCAACGCCGTTAGCGGAAGTAGCTTGTTGCTCCGTCGCCAGCGAGATGCCCTGAATCAGTTCAGCCAGACGGTTAGAAACGCTACGGATTTCAGACAACGCCGTACCAGCCGCATCGGACAGTTTGGCTCCCTCAACCACACCCTGCGTGGATTTTTCCATCGCGGCAACCGCGTCATGGGTATCCGTTTGAATCGTACGCACCAGCGCACCAATCTGCTTGGTCGCTTCAGCTGAACGTTCCGCCAGTCGCTGAACCTCTTCCGCAACCACCGAGAAGCCGCGTCCCGCCTCGCCGGCGGAAGCAGCCTGAATCGCCGCATTCAGCGCCAGTACGTTGGTTTGTTCAGTAATGTCAGAAATCAGCTCGGTGATCTCACCAATTTCTTGTGAAGATTCACCCAGTCGTTTAATACGTTTGGATGTTTCCTGGATTTGCTCACGAATCTCGTTCATACCCTTGATCGCGTTTTCCACCGCATGCGCACCTTGTTCCGCCGCAGCAACCGATTGACGCGCAACCTCTGCGGACTCATTCGCAGAACGGGAAACGTCGGTAATTTCAGCTGCCATCGTCAGAACCACTTGACCGGCATCGGTAATTTCACGCGATTGCTGCTCAGATGCGTCCAGCAAATTGCTAGAAATATCCTGCGCTTGTGTAGATGCTGAAGTAACTTGCTGCGCCGTAGCCGTCACACGACCAACCAGACCGCGCAACTCTTCCACGGTGTAGTTAACAGAATCGGCAATCGCACCAGTAATATCTTCAGAAACCGTTGCCTGCACGGTCAAGTCACCATCCGCCACTTCTTGCAACTCATTCATCAGACGCAAAATAGCAGCCTGATTCATATCATTCGCAGCTTTCGCCTCTTCTTCTTGTTTCTGCGCTTGCATCATCTGCGCGCCCGCTTCCAGACGGCGTTCATTCGCTTCTTTTGCACGATTACGGCTATCCTGCAACAACACCAGAGCAACACCAACCGCACCAGCCAGCGCTGTAGCAGCGCTCACCAGCATTAACCAGAAATAAATACTGGAAGAATCCTGCTGCTCGGTATATGTTTTTTGAAGTTTGGTTAACTTGGTTTTCAGTTCTTCGTTTTCATTAAAAACCAGCTGTTCGGATTGTTTCGCAGCAATAAAATTTTGCAAATTACCCAAGATGCTGGAAACGGATACCTGATATTCGCTAAAAGCTTTTTGTAATTCAGTGAGTTTGTCACGCGTATCGACATCTTTGGTGGCGGTCAGTCGCAAGACATCGCTACCATTCAGAAAACCCTCAACCAGATCACGGAAAGTGTTCGTGTCTTTACCCAGCAAGAATGCAGTTTCAGGGTTGACACCTTCAGATGTCAGGAATTCATTCGCACTACGACCCAGACGCTGAGTCAACATCACCAATTGACCAGCAGCATTAATCTCACGTGCAGAACCACCGCCCTGTACTTTTAATGTCGAAATCTGCTCAGTCAATTCGAGTAATACCGGGGATAAGGCATTCAATTTTTGCAATGTCTGTCCGAAACCGGTCAGCTCTTTACGGCGCATCAAAATTGTTTCAGCTGCCTTATCAGAATTTTTCCATGCTTTTTGCGTGTCTTTCAACACGGGTTCCAGCGTAGAATCGGCTTTATCCACATTACGACCCTGATAGTTACCACCGACTAACAGAATGTTCAGATCGGAATTCATTTCCTTGCGGCTGTCTTCCAATTGTTTAAACGCTTCGACGTTACCCTGAATCGCATTTGGCGCTGCCTTACCGATACGCTGCGAGTGCATCAGCGCTTCACCAGAAATCTGCACCTGTGTTGAAATCAGTGCGGACTGACTAGCATTTAACCAAACAAATATGGCACCAAATAATAAGGCCAGACCCATCGTCATCGACAAAACGCGCATCTGCTGCTGCAATGACAGATGTCCGATCAATGGCAAACGAATGTCACCGCCCTTTTCGAGCGCATCACCAATGAAGGTCGCGTCGGCGTGGTCGTCTGAACCAGCGACCACTGTTGGCTTCGCGGAATCTTCTGCCTGTGAAGCTGGCGTCAACATTTTGACATTACTTGCTTCTTCAACTCCAATCGAATCAGCACTTCCGAACGACCTTGCCGCAGCCACTGCCCCGTCAATTTCCGTATCTTCTTTTCTTTTGGACAAGAACGGTAGTTTAAATGCCATTACTGAGTCTCCTAAACGATTGAAAAGCAATCAGTTTTACCATGTGGGCAAACCGACTATAAACCTATCTGCAAAAAATTCTGATCCTGCACCAGTGACGCCAGGCTCAGGGAGTGCCAGACATTACCATCGCGATCCTGATAAGTTTTCTGCAGCCAGCCTGGGTGTTCAATGGTGTGCTCGTTAACCATTGCATGCACTTCTGTCATTTCTGCGACATCGCGCAGCCCCAAAACCTGGGAAACTAACAGACCGCTATTAAATGCCAAACCAGGAGCAAATGCGACGATGCGACACGAAGAATCCAGTTTTGTTGATTCCTGCCCTTGAAATCGTGGCAAATCAACAACACTGGTCAAATTACCACGAATATTAGATAAGCCAATGTACCAGTCTTTGGTCAACGGCACTTTGGTGACTGCCGTTGCACCGACAATTTCACCTGACTCTCGTAAGTCAACCAGGTAACGGGTCTGACCGATCATTACTCCAAGCTGACTGATTTTTGTGTAACCGCCACGCTGAGCCACTTGCATACGCTCAACCAGCTGCGCCTGGAATTCGCGCAGACGTGTACGTCTTACACCGCTATCAGATTTAACCGTTTCAAGGTTGGTCGCAACGGTGTCACTCAAAGTCTGGGTCATGAGGCAATCCGGGAATATCTAAAATAGGTAGAAAACCTTGAGAATAATTAACCAAGAGCAGCGATTTTTGCCAGCAATTCCTGCGGGTCAATCGGCTTGACCAGATAATCACGTGCGCCTTGCCGCAATCCCCAGATACGATCGGTTTCCTGATTTTTGCTTGTACAGATAATGACAGGTACATCCTGTGTTTCAGGGTCTCTGGCAATCGCACGTGTAATCTGAAAACCATTCTGTCCTGGCATGACAACATCCATCAGAATCAGCTGTGGCTTGTCTGCTTTGATTTTGCCCATCGCTTCTTCGCCATTTTCTGCCGTGGAAACAGAAAAGCCATTTTTAACCAAGACATCGGTTAAAAAATAACGCTCGGTCGGAGAGTCATCCACTACTAAAATTTTTTGAATAGCCATTCTGTCTATACCTCACATTAACTTAACTGATTTATTCAACCTGTGTTGCCGCAGTGTAATTACGCACTGTTTTGAGCAAGCTGTCTTTTGTAAATGGTTTCGTCAGATATTCATCTGAGCCGACCATGGCGCCGCGTGCCCTGTCAAATAATCCGTCTTTAGACGACAGCATGACAACCGGAGTTTCTCTGAATTTGGCACTTTTCTTAATCAGCGCACATGTCTGATAACCGTCCAGACGAGGCATCAAAATATCGCAAAAAATCAAATCCGGGTGAGAGTCATTTATCTTTGCCAACGCATCAAAGCCGTCTTCAGCGAGAACTATCTTATAGCCCGCCTGTCCAAGAAATATCTCAGCAGACCGACGAATAGTACTGCTGTCATCGATCACCATGATTTTCAAATTCTCGTTGCCTGATATCACTGACATAAAATCATCTCTTCCCGGCAGAATTAAAGTCACTTACCACTGTAACAAAAAATAACACTTTTGCGCTTTTTTTCCTTGAATAAACATCCAAATTGTCAAAAAAGCTGCTATTCGTGTCAAATAGCTGTCATTTCGAAATCTTCCTTACGAGCGCCACATTCAGGACAAGTCCAATTCATCGGCACATCTTCCCATTTTGTTCCGGCAGGAATACCGTCTTCCGGTAATCCATTTTCCTCTTCATAGACCCATCCGCAAATCAGACACATCCACGTCTTGTATTCCATATTGCCCGCTGCATTATCACTCACGACTAAAACCCTTCAATCAAGTAAAATGTAAAATTGCTGCAAAACTTAAGGCCAGACAGCATGGTCACGACAGCATCCAGCCCCCAAGTCAAGCGAAGTCAGCTATATTAATCTACCCATCGTGCAAAACCAAATTTCTCCTCTTGTTTTAAGTTTTGGCGCATCCGATCCTGTTGCGGCAACAGGCATTCATGCTGATCTCGCCACATTTGCTGCCATGGGTTGTCACGGTCTGCCGGTCATGACGTCCATTCTCACGGGAGATACCTCGCAAATTGACGATCTTCATGCGCTCGATGCCGATCTTGTCGATGAGCAAGCACGTACCGTACTCGAAGATATGCCGGTGATGGTATTTAAAGCTGGTCAACTCGGCAGTGTGGAAAACGTCGCTACCATTGCTGAAATCATTTCTGACTATCCAGATGTACCTCTGATTCTCGACCCATTCAACGCTGCAATTAACGAACAAAATCCGGATGCAGAAGATTTGGTGCTGGCTATTCGCGAACTCTTGATTCCGCAGGCAACACTCCTGTTGATTTCTTCTGTCGAACTAGCGCGGCTAGCAGAAACATGGGAAGACGCAGCTGATACACCAGATTTGCTGAGCAGTGCAATGACGATTATCGACTCTGGCTGCGAATATGTTTTTGTCACAGGAACACCGAGTGACAGCGGTGAAATTGCCAATAGTCTTTACAACGAATCCGGTCTGGTGCGTAATGATCGCTGGGCACGTATTCCTGGTTCACATGCAGGTGCCGGTTCTACCTTGTCAGCAGCCATTGCGGCGCTGCTAGCCAATGGACTCCCGATTCCAGATGCAGTTATGGAAGCACAGGAATTCACACATGCCGCGATTAGCCACGCGCAACGTCTGGGAATGGGAAAATTCATTCCAGATCGCTATTTCTGGGCACGCGAGCCAGAATAAATAAACAATGTCTGGTGCGCCCCGTACATGACAAGGCAGACATACCCGACCTCTCTATTTGCTCTATCAACTTACTTTTCAGCTCTTAACATGACAGATAAAAACGATCTCTTGTTTGCCCGCGCACAAAAAACCACGCCGGGTGGCGTCAATTCCCCTGTACGCGCTTTCCGCTCCGTGGGCGGCACACCGCGCTTCATTACCCGCGCCGAGGGTGCGTATTTCTGGGATGCAGAAGACAAACGCTACATTGATTACATCGGCTCATGGGGCCCAGCAATTGTTGGCCATGCTCATCCGGCCGTCGTTCAGGCAGTGCAGGAAGCTGCCAGCCGCGGCCTGAGCTTCGGTGCACCTACCGAAGGTGAGATCCTGATGGCGGAAGAAATTTGCAAACTTGTTCCGAGTATTGAACAAGTGCGCCTGGTCTCGAGTGGAACCGAAGCAACAATGAGCGCATTGCGCCTGGCTCGCGGCGCCACCAAACGCGACAAGATCATCAAATTCGAAGGATGCTATCACGGCCACGCCGACTCCTTGCTGGTCAAAGCTGGTAGTGGCTTGCTGACATTTGGCAATCCCACGTCTGCGGGTGTGCCAGAGGACTTTAGCAAACATACGCTGGTTCTTGACTATAACAATAGCCAACAACTGGAAGATGTATTCGCCTCGATCGGCGATCAGATTGCCTGTGTGATTGTGGAGCCCGTCGCCGGCAACATGAATCTGATCCGCGCTACCCAGGAATTCCTGCAGACCATGCGCGATCTGTGTACAAAACACGGTAGCGTGCTGATTTTTGATGAAGTGATGTGCGGCTTCCGCGTTGGCCTGCACGGCGCACAAGCGTTATACAACATTTCAGCCGATCTGACTTGTCTGGGCAAAGTGATCGGTGGCGGACTTCCGGTTGCGGCATTTGGTGGACGTGCAGATTTAATGGCGCATATGGCACCATTGGGCGGTGTCTATCAGGCAGGCACTTTATCGGGTAATCCGGTTGCAGTTGCCGCAGGAATGACGACATTAAAACTCATTCAGGCACCTGGGTTTTATGAATACCTGACCAAGCAAACACGGACATTAGCTGATGGCTTGTCTGCGGCAGCGAAACAAGCAGGTCTGGCGTTCAGTGCCGATGCCGTCGGCGGCATGTTTGGCGTGTATTTTTCTGACAAAGTACCAACATCCTATGCTGAAATCATGGCGAGCGACAAAGAAACATTTAACCGTTTCTTCCACCTGATGCTGGATGCGAGTGTTTATCTGGCGCCATCTGCATTTGAAGCAGGTTTTGTGTCTGCAAGCCATAACGACATCATTATTCAGGACACCATTGCAGCAGCAGCAAAGGCATTTGCAGAACTCTGATAGGTATTCAATTACGTCGTTGGCGGCCAAATATGTTCCCAGTGCCGTCATTTTGCGATCCCCCATATGGCCTGTGTATTCACTTAGGCAGGCCATATGCATTAAATACAGACTGAACTCAGCCTGTATTTACTCAGCCTGTATTTACTCAGCCTGTATTTACTCAGTCTGTATTTATATTCGGAAGTCGACAATACCAGAGCGACCGGGTAATGACAGCTGTGCATGTGGTGCCGGTGCCTGACTAATGATCTGACCACGACGTAATACATATCTGCGTGCAGATCGCAGGCGCAAGGCCTCAATCACACTCCCAGCATCAAGCACGACCAGATCGGCAAAACACCCGGGTTCCAGACCATACCCCTCCAAACCCAAGATACGTGCGGAGACATCCGTTACGGCAGCAAAACACTGCTGCATTGCTTGCTGTCCCGTCATCTGCGCTACATGCAAGCCCATTTGCGCCACTTCCAGCATATCGCCAGACCCCAGGCTATACCATGGGTCCAATACACAATCATGCCCAAAGGCGACATCAATCCCAGCCGCGATCAATTCTGGCACCCTGGTCATTCCACGTCGTTTGGGATAGCTATCGTGTCGTCCCTGCAAGGTAATATTGATCAGAGGATTGGCAATCACTGCCACACCAGCCTCCCTTATCAAGGGTAATAGCTTACTGACATAATAATTATCCATTGAATGCATCGACGTTAAATGCGATCCAGCAACTCGCCCTTGCAAACCAAGGCGCTGAGTATGAAACGCCAGCGTCTCTATATGTCGCGACAATGGGTCATCGGACTCATCGCAATGCATATCTACACGCAAACCTTTCGCAGACGCAAACTCACACAACAACCTGACAGATTCGGCGCCCTCTGCCATGGTGCGCTCGAAATGAGGAATGCCGCCCACAACGTCAACACCCATCCCGATGGCGCGCCTGAAATTGTCCATTGCCGTTGGACTACGCAATAAACCGTCCTGCGGAAAAGCGACGAGTTGCAAATCCAAGTAAGGCGCCACCTGCCGGCGAACCTCAAGCAATGCCTCTACGGCCAGCAAACGATCATCACAGATGTCCACATGAGAGCGTATCGCCAGCAAACCTCTCGCTACAGCCCAGTCACAATAGCGCAACGCCCGCTTAATCCAGGCATCCTGAGTCAACTGCGGCTTTAACTCTCCCCACAAAGCAATGCCTTCAAGCAACGTGCCAGACTGATTCACCCTCGGTATACCATAGCTCAGCACGGCATCCATATGAAAATGAGCATCCACAAAAGGCGGCGTGACGAGATTTCCGGCAACATCCAACTCTGCATTTGCAGTCAAAGGCAAACGCGGGGCAAGCGCGAATATGCGCCCATCTGCAATCGCAATATCAATATTGCTACGTCCATCGGGTAAACGCGCATTACGAATGATCAGATCTGTCATACCTGTCCTTTTCAATAAGAATAAAGCAGGGTGCAGAAAATTTTACTGCGGTGAGTATCCTGCGTCATAATCTTGCCATAGAAAGGCAGGAACTTTATGGCAACAATGAAGCAGGTCGCAGAGAAAGCACGCGTTTCCACCACCACCGTTTCCCATGTGATCAACAATACCCGGGTCGTCAGCGATGATGCGCGAGAGCGTGTGCTCTCTGTAATAAGGGAATTGCGTTATATCCCCAGCGCGGTGGCACGTAGCCTCAAGAATGATCGCACCCATACTCTGGGCATGATGATTCCCAATAACTCCAATCCTTATTTTGCAGAAATCATACAAGGGATAGAAGACGCCTCGTTCAAACTTGGTTACAACATCATTTTGTGTAACTCCTACGATGATCCGAAAAAACAGGCTGCCTACATTCGCGTACTGATGGAAAAACGGATTGATGGACTGATTCTGGTGTCATCAGGATCAGATACAGAATTAACTCAATTACTGGCAGATGAAGGCATTCCCAAAGTACTGGTAGACCGGGAAGTCAGTGGCGTACTCGCCGACTTTATTGAAGCAGATCATGAGCAAGGTGGCTACGAAGCAACTCGCTATCTGACGGAACTTGGTCATAAAAGAATCGCCTGTGTTGCCGGCCCCGAAAGCCTGCTCCCTAGCGGGGATCGCGTTGCGGGTTATTTACGAGCGCTGAAAGAAGCCGGTCTGGAATTTAACCCCGCATATCTGATACACAGCGACTTCACCAGCCAAGGTGGATTTAATGCATTCCAGGCATTACTGGCGTTAGAACACCGCCCGAGCGCGATTTTTGCAAGCAATGATCTGATGGCGATTGGCGGCTTGTGTGCAGCAAATCAGGCAAACGTCAAAGTGCCGCAAGAACTGTCCGTTGTCGGTTATGACGATATTGCATTGGCGTCTTTTAGTACGCCACCGCTGACAACGATTGCTCAACCCAAACATGACATCGGGCGTATGACAGCGCAAATTCTGGTCAACCGAATTACGCATCCGGATGCCCCTTTGCGCAGGGAAATGCTGACATCACGACTCGTTATCAGAGAATCCAGTTCTGCTGCACCAGATTAAAGCATAAAGAGTTTCAGCAAAAGTTCATTCAACACTTTGCTCAGAACCTGCAATACGATCAAGACAACCAGTGGTGAAAAATCCAAGCCGCCAAGCGGTGGGATCAGCTTACGAAAAGGCGACAGCACTGGTTCGTTCAAGGCCCTGACAAATGGAGCAAATGGGGCATGCGGATTGACCCAACTGAACACGGCCTCCAACACCAGCAACGCCATCAACCCATACAAGATCCATTGCAACATCCGGAATATCGCGAGTAAAAATATCGTCTGCACAGAAAACTGTGACAACAGCCAGACGTCAACTAACATGGATAGCAAGGCGACCAAAAAAGCGCCGATCAGCGTAGCCCAGTCATACCCCGCAAATCCGGGAACAATGCGCCGGATAGGATGCACAAGCCAGTCAGTAATCTGGAATATAGCTTGCGCCAGGCCAAGTGGTGGCCTGACACGCTGCACCTGCATCCAGAAACGGAGTAATAAAAACCCCGCGAACAAACCGGTAACGGTATCGATAACAAAGGTAATAATTCCATGTAGCACGAGAATTCCTCAAAAAAAACCCACCGGGTGACGGAGCACGCAGTGGGTATTGTGCCTGAATAAAATCAGGCCTCCAAGTAATTCAACTTACTCAGGACGAGCACCTGTCGGGAATGGCCATGCTGCATTTGGGCTCACGACTGTTTTTGCATCTGGCGTCGCTGCTTTTGCTGGAGCCTTCTTAGCTGCTGGCTTCGCTGCTGCTTTTTTCGCTACAGGTTTTGCTGCAACCGCTTTCGTTGCTGCCTTAGTTGCCGTTTTTGCTGCCGGCTTCGCCGCTGCTTTTTTCGCCGCTGGCTTTGCTGCAACTGCTTTCGTTGTTGCCTTAGTTGCCGTTTTTGCTGCTGGCTTCGCTGCTGCTTTTTTCGCTACCGGTTTTGCTGCAACTGCCTTCGCTGTAGCTTTTGCTGCTGGCTTCACTGCGACTTTTTTCGCTGCTGGCTTTGCTGCAACTGCTTTCGTTGTTGCCTTTGTTGCCGTTTTTGCTGCTGACTTCGCTGCTACTTTTTTCGCTACTGGTTTTGCTGCTGCTTTTTTCGCTACTGGTTTTGCTGCAACTGCTTTCGTTGCCGCTTTCGCTGCTGGCTTCGCTGCTACTTTTTTCGCTACTGGTTTTGCCGCAACTGCTTTCGCTGTCGCTTTCGCTGCTGGCTTCGCTGCTACTTTTTTCGCTACTGGTTTTGCTGCAACTGCTTTCGCTGTCGTTTTTGCTGCTGGCTTCGCTGCGGCTTTTTTCGCTACTGGCTTTGCTGCAACTGCTTTCGTTACCGTTTTTGCTGCTGGCTTCGCTACTGCCTTTTTCGCTACTGGCTTTGCTGCAACTGCTTTCGTTGCTGCCTTAGTTGCTGTTTTTACTGCTGGTTTTGCTACTGCTTTTTTCGCAGCAGGTTTTGCTGCCGCCTTCTTCGCAGTCGCTTTTTTTGCTACTGCGGCATCTGGTGCTGTTGCCATTTTGTTTCTCCTTCAATTGAGATGGAAAAAATTCTATTAATTAAATCCGCTTTATCCATTCAAGCGGATTATTCATCGGCGCAAACATAAAAGTTGTTTGCGCTAATGAATCCGGCACCGGCTGAACTGCTGCGCCCCCTCAGTAGATGCAGCGCTTCAGCCATATGACTGCCGTTCATATTGTGATGAACCTGCAGTCTCAAAAACGCCTGCTATTACAAGCCGGCGTTGGTATCTGTTTGTAAAACACGCAGTTCAAGACCAAAAGCCGCAATACCCGGTATTGCCAGGTATTGCGGCACTAACAGTTCAAAGCAATTTAATCGATGACTGTTCATTCAGTTTGGTGAGGCCTCTCGTGTTTTATTTCTTGCCCAAACTATGAGATTCCATTTGTCTGGAATACGGCATGCTCACTACAGCTTTTATTCCCAGTTGAGCGCTCCGCCAGTTTGGTACTCAATTACACGCGTTTCAAAAAAGTTGCGTTCTTTTTTCAAATCGATCATTTCACTCATCCAGGGAAAAGGATTTTCTTCCTGCGGAAACAAAGTATCCAGACCAATTTGCTGTGCGCGCCGATTTGCGATGAAGCGCAAATATCCTTTGAACATTGGCGCATTTAATCCTAGTACTCCACGCGGCATTGTATCCTCTGCGTAACGATATTCCAACTCTACCGCATGCAAAAACAACGATTTAATTTCATCCCGAAATGCAGGTGTCCACAAATGCGGATTTTCCATCTTAATCGTATTAATCAGATCGATTCCAAAATTACAGTGCATCGATTCATCACGCAAAATATACTGATACTGTTCTGCCGCACCCATCATTTTATTTTGACGTCCCAATGCGAGAATCTGGGTAAAGCCAACGTAGAAAAACAGGCCTTCCATCAGGCAGGCAAATACGATCAGGGAGCGCAGCAAAGTCTGATCTGCTTCGGTCGTGCCAGTCTTGAATTCTGGATTCGTCAGCACATCAATAAACGGAATCAGGAACTGATCCTTGTCGCGAATCGACTCTACTTCATTGTAGGCATTAAATATCTCGCCTTCATCCAATCCCAGAGATTCGACGATGTACTGATATGCATGCGTATGAATCGCCTCTTCAAACGCCTGACGCAGTAAATACTGACGACATTCCGGCGCAGTAATATGACGATACGTACCTAGCACGATATTGTTTGCCGCCAGTGAATCGGCAGTCACAAAAAAACCAAGGTTACGTTTGACCAGACGACGCTCATCCTCGGTCAGTCCGTTAGGATTTTTCCAGAGTTCAATGTCACGCTGCATGTTGATCTCTTGCGGCATCCAGTGATTAGCGCACCCTGCCAGATATTTATCCCATGCCCATTTGTATTTAAACGGCACCAGTTGATTCACGTCTGTCTGGCCATTGATGATGCGCTTGTCAGCCGCATTGACACGGCGTGCGATTTCTTCCGGTGCAGCAGCGGCAGATTTTGTAACGACCGCTGGATTCAGGGCGAGTTCTTGTGTTCGCAAGCTCAGACCCGCGTCGATATGCTCTGGCGTTTGCGCCAATTTTGGCAATGTCGCTGGCGCTGAAACTGGCGCGACTTCCTCGTCATCCCATGAAAGCATGATGGTATTCCTTACTTATTAGATAAATCATTATGTGAAACCGAACATGAAGCTGGATATTTGCAGATCCGCTTGCTTGTTTGCTGCCTTACTACTTTGGTCATCCGGTTTCTTGATGTCAGTGACAGCCCACCGGCTGTCACTTGATGTTTGTCAGACGATATCTGGCGAACGCTTATCAACTTTTACTAAGCGCTTACTGGCAAGCCTCACACTCTTCAAAGCCTGCATCACCAGGACGCAAATAACATGCTGCGCCCTCTGCTTCTGGAGCAACCTGGCTTGCCGCGACAGCGGCGGCATTGAAACTGCTACCGCCGTCAACTGCAACAGCATTCAAAGCACCTGTTTTGGATGTTGATTTTTCTGTATGGGTAGCACCAATCGTGCGCAGGTAATACGTCGTTTTCAAACCACGCAACCAAGCCAGTTTGTAGGTTTCGTCGAGCTTTTTACCTGATGCACCAGCCATGTAAATATTCAGGGATTGCGCCTGATCGATCCACTTCTGGCGACGGGATGCCGCCTCTACCAACCATGAAGGGCTGATTTCAAACGCGGTGGCATACAACTCACGCAGATCTTCAGGAATGCGATCAATCTTGGCCAGACTGCCATCAAAATACTTCAGATCAGAAATCATGACTTCATCCCACAAACCGCGCGCCTTCAGATCGCGCACCAGATGTTCATTGATCTCAGTAAATTCACCAGACAGGTTCGATTTCACATACAGGTTCTGATATGTCGGTTCGATACAGGCTGATACACCAATGATGTTGGAAATCGTCGCCGTCGGAGCAATCGCTACGCAGTTTGAGTTGCGCATACCGAATTGCTTGATACGATTACGCACGATACTCCAGTCCATTGTCTCGGAGAAATCTGCTTCCAGATAACCGCCGCGCTCTTCCGCCAACAGCTTCAGAGAGTCCTGCGGCAAAATACCACGATCCCATAACGAGCCTTGGTAAGAGCTGTAAGTGCCACGTTCTTCGGCCAGTTCGCTCGAAGCAAGGTAAGCGTAGTAGCAAACGGCTTCCATCGACGTGTCAGCAAACTGCACTGCCTCATTCGAGGCGTACGGTACGCGCATCATGTGCAAACAATCCTGGAAACCCATAATACCCATACCGACCGGACGATGGCGTAGATTCGACTGACGCGCTTTTTCTACAGCGTAGTAGTTAATATCAATGACGTTATCCAGCATCCGCATCGCGGTACGTATGGTTTTTTGCAGTTTCACATGATCCAGCTGACCATCTTTCATGTGCGCAGGCATGTTCACCGAACCCAGATTACATACCGCGATTTCGCTTTCATTTGTGTTCAGTGTAATTTCTGTACACAAATTAGAGGAGTGAACCACGCCAACATGCTGTTGTGGTGAACGGATATTGCACGGGTCTTTAAATGTAATCCATGGGTGGCCGGTTTCAAACAGCATCGATAACATCTTGCGCCACAGATCCAGCGCCGGTATTTTTTTAAACAAATCCAGTTCGCCTGAAGCGGCTTTCACTTCATAAGCCAGATAAGCCTGCTCAAATGCCTTGCCGAATTTATCATGCAGATCAGGCACGTCGGAAGGTGAGAACAGTGTCCAGTCACCTTTTTCCATCACGCGCTTCATAAACAGATCAGGAATCCAGTTTGCGGTGTTCATGTCATGCGTACGGCGACGGTCGTCACCCGTATTCTTACGCAAGTCGAGGAACTCTTCGATATCCATGTGCCAGGTTTCGAGGTAAGCGCAGACCGCGCCTTTACGCTTGCCGCCCTGGTTGACTGCCACAGCAGTGTCATTCACCACTTTCAGGAACGGCACCACCCCCTGGGATTTGCCGTTAGTTCCTTTAATGTGCGCACCCAGCGAACGTACAGGTGTCCAGTCATTTCCCAGACCGCCCGCATATTTCGCCAGCAAGGCATTTTCTTTCAATGCATCATAAATACCGCCCAGATCATCTGCCACAGTCGTCAGGTAGCAGGAAGACAGTTGCGAACGCAGCGTGCCGGAATTAAACAATGTTGGTGTCGAGCTCATAAAGTCAAAGCTGGACAGCAGGTTATAGAATTCAATCGCACGGGCATTACGATCTTTTTCTTCCAGCGCCAATCCCATGGCCACACGCATATAGAAAGCTTGCGGCATTTCAATACGGGTACCGCGTACATGCAGGAAGTACCGATCATATAATGTTTGCAAACCAATATAGCTGAACTGCAAATCACGGTCAGCTACCAACGATTTAGCCAGACGATCCAGATCAAATTCTGCTAATTTTGTATCCAATAATTCCGCTGCAATCCCTTTTTGAATAAATTCTGGAAAATACGTGATGTATGCCGCAGCGGCATCCTGCTGTGCCACTTCTTTGCCGAAGACTTCTTTACGGATTGTGTGCAGTAACAAGCGTGAAGTTACCTGACTATATGCGGGCTCTTTTTCCATCAGCGCACGTGCCGCCAGAATCGCAGACTTATGCAATTCCTCGACCGGTACGCCATCGTACAAATTTTTCAGTGTTTCGGTCAGAATCGCTTCCGCATCGGCCAGCTTATCCAGACCAACGCAGGCCGCAGTAATCAGAGCACGGACTTTCTCCACATCCAATAATGTACGAACACCATCAATCACCACATGGATCTGAGGCAGCAACGCCTGTGTCGCCTGTTGCGCTTCGCGTTGCAAACGGCGCTCTTCCTGATGTTTGGCGCGGTACAGTACGTAAGCACGGGCCACATCATGCTCACCGGAACGCATCAACGCCAGTTCAACCTGATCCTGTACATCTTCGATATGAAACGTACCACCGGCGGGCTGGCGGCGCATCAAAGCTGCAACCACGCTCGCTGTCAATTGCTCTACCAACTCACGCACGCGGGCTGAAGCAGCGCCTTGTCCGCCATTCACCGCCAGAAATGCTTTTGTCATTGCCACAGCGATTTTGCTTGGCTCAAAACCCACTACAGCACCATTACGACGAATGATGCGGTATTCGCTGTATATCGCCGCTGTCGTCATTGTCGGGTGAGTTGTCGGATTCAGCATGGAACCCGCGTCTGGATGATTGGAAAGTGGTGTGTCAATTGAAGAGTGCATTAAGCCTCCGGGTCAGTGATATCTTGATTCGCCATCCCGCCGCCACTATCCGAGGCGAAGATGACACATGGGTATTACGCAGCACCTGTCAGGAAACAGGCGCAATACAGCACAAACAGCGTATTTTTTTCGTATTTCTTTATTTACTTACTACTCAATTTGGAAAATTAATGCAAGACGCATAACGAAAGAAAACCACTACATATAGTGCAACAAAAAATATTTTGACTAATTCTAGTGCGACCAATAAGGGGATGCAACCTGTTTTTTTATTAAAAATTAACGTAACAGAGTTGACTTTTTCAAACCGCTAAAACGCGGAGCGATATTGAAAGTAAGTACTAACATTTTATGGTTTAAATATAAATATTTATTAACAATACTGACTAATATTGCAAGCAGAGGCTTTGATACTGGTCGATGACGCATCGTCACCCTCACGGGTCGGGGGCGCGATTCTGACACAATTAAGTCAGACGTGCATCATCGATGCAGAAAAAGAGAAGGAGAATCGAGGGATTTGTTCGGTTTCTATTCAGTTTCCTGAATTTTCAATTTTTGTATTTGATATCGTAATTGCCTGAAACTGACGCCAAGCAATTCTGCGGCCTGTGTCCGGTTGTAGCATGTCCTGACCAAGGCACGCCGGATCAGTTCACGCTCGACATTTTCAAGATATTCCGGCAAAGAAAATGGAAGTTCCGGAGCAGAAAAAATATTGCCAGGTAAGTCCTTAATGGCAAGATCAATCCCTGTATTGGCTGCTGGTGAAGGTGGCGGATCAACTGCCTCCACAAACCGACGTGCTCCACGCAAGGCCAGGTCTTGTACTTCGATGCAATCGTCGTTGGCAAAGGCAATCGCGCGTTCGAGAATGTTCTCCAGTTCTCGTACATTACCCGGAAAATCGTAGGCTAACAAAGCATTCAAGGCACTATGAGACACAGTGACATCGTTACCAGTGAGTTTTTTCAAGATGCCAGCAGACAACTCAGACACATCCTGCAAGCGCTCGCGCAGTGGTGGCAAATGTAATTCAATCACGTTTAAACGGTAATACAGATCCTGCCGGAATTTACCACTTTCCACGCAGGCAGCAAGGTTCTGATGTGTGGCGCTGATAATACGTACATCCACAGTTTCTTCAGCCGTTGCCCCCACTTTGCGAATGCGACGCTCTTGTATGGCCCGCAGTAATTTGACCTGCATTGCCAGAGGTAAATCTGCAACCTCATCGAGCATCAGCGTCCCACCATTCGCAGCCTGAAAAAAACCCTCGCGGTCATCGGCAGCACCTGTAAAAGCACCTTTTCGGTAACCAAAAAATTCTGCCTCCATCAACGTTTCCGGGATGGCACCGCAGTTGACGGCAATAAACGGCTTGCTCGCACGCGCACTACTGGTATGTATTTCACGCGCAGCAAGTTCTTTTCCGCAACCAGACTCACCAGTAATAATCACGGGTGCCATACTACGTGACAAGCGATGGATCTGCGAACGTACTTCTTGCATTCCGGCAGACTGACCGATCAGGGAAGATGCGCTGGTACGCATGGGCTGATCCTGCATTGGCGTTGTTGTGGCAATCGCCGCAACGGTATTGGCGTCCAGTGCAGAACGTACCAGTTTGCGTAGCTGGTCCAGTGCCACCGGTTTAGAAACATAGTCAAAAGCACCAGCTTTCAATGCAGTCACCGCATTTCCTGCACTGCCAAACGCGGTAATCACGGCGATCGGTGTCGTTTTATAGTGGACCCCGACTTCCTGTACCAGTTCTAAACCCGAACCATCGGGTAAGCGCATATCGGTCAGCACCAGTGAATAATTGTGTTTGAGGAGATACTTGCGTGCGGCATCCAGAGACGCCGCACTATCCACATCCAGGCCCATTTTAATCAAGGTGATTTCCAGCAATTCACGTAAATGCGCTTCATCATCTACCACCAGAATGCGTGGACAAGCTGCAGACTCATTCGTACTCATGTGCTGTACCCTGAAAAATTGATCACAAACCGGCCGCTGGCCTCACGTATGCCGGAATCACCTTCCTCGCTCCGGTATTCGTAGTCAAGCAAAGCTTGATTATTCAGACAAAGCTCGCGCGCCATGTACAACCCCAATCCGGTGCCCATTCTTGATGTGGTGTAAAACGGTTCGAACAAATGCGCCCTGACATCATAAGGAATACCGGGACCATCGTCCTGAATGTGTAACTCGTGCCTGCCGTTCGTTGTGAT
The DNA here is from genome assembly GCF_049339385.1 of Undibacterium sp. SXout7W. Classification (NCBI taxonomy): domain Bacteria; kingdom Pseudomonadati; phylum Pseudomonadota; class Betaproteobacteria; order Burkholderiales; family Oxalobacteraceae; genus Undibacterium; species Undibacterium sp. SXout7W. Next base: position 220,513 of record NZ_JBMPPF010000003.1, read on the forward strand.
CAGCGATATTAATTTGATACTGGCAGGTTGGCCACTGGCATACCGTGTTGCATTCGATAATAAATTAAAAATAATTTCTCTTAAATGGTCAGGGTCAAAACTGACTTTAAAGTCCTGTTTTGCATCCAGCACAATCAATTCATGATCGAGCGATCTGGTTTCGATAAAATCCTGTACCACGCTTTGCACCTGCCCCATCAAAAAATAGGGTTCCACATCATTTTTCGCTTTGCGAGACAGCTTTAAAATGTCTTCGATCAACTGATTTAATCGCTGTACATTGTCATCAACGATTTTTAACAGTCGTCCGGACTGCGTCGGATTATTACCCAGACTTTCTACGTCCTCACTGAGCAAGGATGCTGCGTACGAAATAGAAGACAAGGGATTACGCACCTCATGCGCGATGCTGGCTGTCAGGCGTCCCATAGACGCGAGTTTCAATTGCTGTGCCTGATTTTCGATATCCGAGACATCCTGCATAAAAATAATGATATACGAGCTCTTTTGTTCACCAGTGTGGCCAATATCTGCCTCATTCACAAAGACAAACCGTAATTTCAGATGCGTCATAAAATGCGGGCGCTCTGCTCGGAGCGCACCCTCCCCCAACTCGACCTCAGAGGCGTCCGGATAACAAGGAATAGAAACAAAAGAAATGGCATCATCCATTTTTTCAATGGGTTCGTTTTTTTTCTGGATCGCATTCAGGGTCTCGTTGACAGGATGCAAGGATGCAACCTCCGCCAACCGGACACCCGCCATCTCCTTAGTGAGGCTTCTTCCAAGCATGCGTTCCGCAGCAGGATTAATTTCAAACAGACAACCTTCCTGATCCAGTACCACAATACCATCGCCCATATCTGCAATCACCAGCCGGTTGATTGCTTGCTGCATCAACAATTCGTCACCACGACGAGTTGCCAACTGCTCTTGCCGGATCAGATTTTTGGCGAGGCGATTCACTACATAAACAACAGCAAAAAAGGCAGCACCAAACAAACCCGATTGCGAAATAGAAGAAACATCACCGGTTTCCAGAATGTGGAAAACACTCTCTGACAGCAACACCAGCGTGACCAATGCCGTAACAAAAAATGCCAACAACAATGGCGCGAGGATCGCAGCACCAGCAAGCGGAAACAGATACAGAATGCCAAAACCGCTCTTGCCGCCTCCAGATGCCAGATACAACAAAGAAATGATGACGATATCAAACCAGACCTGGGTCATCAGTTGCAGCAGAAAACGCTGTTTATAGCGATATGCCAGGACAAAAAAACCAATACTCACCAGCACATAGGCCAGACAAATATCACCCGGCAACACCCCTTCCGCTATCCAGAGTTCCCGGGTGCTTTTTAAATTCAGTAACAGCAGTAAGGTGATCGCGACCAAAATCCGCGAAATATTCAGCGTCTGCAAAGAACGCCAGAATGAAGATCCCGGATGAGGTGCAAACGACAACGAGTCAGCGGCGATCTCCTGGGAAGAATGCAAAGCGCTGGCGGTAGGATGATCCACAGTGTCGGAAGGTGAGTGGGAGGTCAATGCAAATCGGCATGCGCCGTCGAGCAATAGACCTGTTGACCGCGATAAATTGCTTCGGAAGCCGGAAGATAAATCTGGCAATGGGCGCAGCACACCATAGTTTCGATGGTACCGGCCGACGCCGGACCTGGTCGTGGCACATCGGCACTATTATTCTGAGTGGTCTGCTGATGCAGATTGGATGGCTGACTCTTTTTTTTCAATGCAAGGATCACCAGTACGAGCAATCCCAGCCACATCAAGGCTCTCATGCGAGACTCCTGTGCAGTAATACTTCCAGAACAAAACGGCTACCGACGTAGGCCAGCAACAGCGTCATGAATCCCGACAAGGTAAAACTCAATACAGTTTTTCCACGCCAGCCACGCCAGTGGCGTCCCGCCAACAGCACTGCAAACAGTATCCAGGACAGCAAGGACAAAATAGTCTTGTGATCCCACTTGAAAGCGACACCCAGAATCTGCTCAGAAAAGACGACTCCGGACAGAACCGTCAAGGTCAGCAACACAAAACCAAATGAAATCAGACGAAACAGCACTTTCTCCATCGTCATCAGCGCGGGCAAACGGTCTATCGCCGCATGCATCCAACTTTGCTGCGGTTTGGCGCGGAGCTTATGCAAATGTGCATCCTGTATTGACATCACCACCGCATGAAAAGCTGCGATAGTCAGCGTACTATATGCCAATAACGCAATACCGACATGCCACGGAAACATCGTAGTCTTCCCTGCCAGTGTCGTAAGACTCCCGGGGAAAAATACCGGCAAGACAGTCATGACTGCGGCATGTGGCAACAGTAATAACTTTAATCCATCCAGAGAAAAATTGCGGTTTTCAATCAGATAGACCAACACCGATACCCATAAGGCCGATGACAGCATGACCGCAAAACCTACCCGGAGAGAGCCAGAAGGAAATGCCAGTAACCATAACGCCGCGCCGTGTAACAACCAGCCCAATACCGTCAGGCCGTAGTGCAGTTTACGCTGCGAAGGTGGGATCAAAATAGCGCTGAGATACAGTACAGCGGCTAACAATGGTAGATAAATATGCATACCGGAAGTTTACACTATGTAAGTAATTCTATTGTCAGATGTTTCATGATTGGCTTTTCATCGCCCAGATGATTTGTGAAATATCAAGCTGCATCGTTTTTTGCAGCCGCTCCAGCTCAACGCGGCATAATGTCATCACAAAGCGCTTCGCCAACAACGCCCACCGGGAACTTTTCAGACCGGCATCGCACTAACGTGCCTGATAACATCAGACTGCGCACCGATACCACCGGATATTGCCAGAATAACGTGCTTCACAAGATGCATGTACCTTGATTTTCCCATTTATTACTCAGAAATTACTCAAAAAAGAATGAAAAAAACACTGATGACGCTGGCGATTCTCACCCTGAGCCAGACCGTGTACGCGGACGAAGGCATGTGGATGCCGCAACAATTGCCACAAATAGCGCAGCAACTCAACGCCGCCGGACTCAAGCTTGATCCGGCGAATCTGACGCGACTGACGGAGTTTCCGATGGGCGCAATCGTCAGCCTGGGTGGATGCTCAGCATCCTTTGTCTCGCCACAAGGTCTGGTCGTAACGAACCATCATTGCGTCTACAACAGTGTTGCCCACAACTCCACGCCTGAGCGCAATCTGCTGGCCAATGGCTTTCTCGCACATACACTGGCAGAAGAATTACCGGCAGCACCCGGCTCCCGTGTTTTTGTCACCAGTGAAGTACGCCATGTCACCGCGCAGATTATTAACCCGGCAGTGGCAAGATTAACCGGAAAACAGCGCCTGGATGCGATCGAAAACAATTCCAAGACGACGGTAGCTGAATGTGAAAAAGAGGCTGGTTATCGCTGCAATGTCTATCCGTACTATGGCGGTCTTGAGTACTACCTGATCAAGCAACTGGAAATCCGTGATGTACGGCTGGTTCATGCCCCAGCCGAGGGCGTAGGTAAGTTCGGCGGCGATACCGACAACTGGATGTGGCCGCGTCATACCGGCGATTACGGTTTTTATCGTGCTTATGTCAGCAAAGACGGTAAAGCAGCAGATTACAGCAAGGATAATGTGCCTTACGTACCTAAGCATTATCTGAAACTGGCAAAAAATGGCCTGAAAGAAGGTGATTTCGTCATGGTACTTGGCTATCCAGGCAGAACTAACCGCCATCGTTTGCCGTCAGAAGTTGCCTATACGTTTGACTGGAACTACCCAGCCTTCGTCAAAGCCTCCGGTGAAAGCTTGTCGATCATCGCCAAAGAAACCAAAGACAATCCGGATACACGTCTCAAATATGCAGGTCAGGTCGCAGGCATCAACAATTACTACAAAAACCGCCAGGGTATGCTCGACAGCTATGCAGAAAGTGATTTCCTTGCTCGTAAAACTGCCGAACATGACGCATTAAAACACTGGGTCCACGCTGATCCGGCCCGTACCCGGGAATTCGGTGCTGACATTCGCCAGATAGAACAATTGATTGCCAGCCGCGATGCTCAGGCAAAGCGAGATTTTTATCTGGATCGCGCCACACCGCGCTTTTTAAACACGGCACGCAACCTGTATCGCCTTGCCATCGAAAGCACCAAACCAGATACGGAACGTAAAGCAGGTTATCAGGTACGGGATTTGCCGCGCTTCAAAGCCAGTGTGGATGCAATCGACCGTAATTACGATGAAAAAGTGGATCAGGCGCTGGTACTGCATTTTCTTGCACAATACAATGCACAGCCTGCGGCAGAGCACTATACAGAATTTGATCGCGTTCTCGGTTTGACAGCGGGTATGTCTGAAAGCGAACTCCGTGCGTTGATCAGCAAACTCTATGCAGGCAGTCAGTTGAATGACAAAGCGCAGCGAGCTGTCTGGCTGAGCCGCACGCCAGCAGAATTCCAGGCCAGCCATGATCGCTTCATTCAGGCGGCGGTCGCACTCTATGACAGCGGGCGACAACGCGAGGCGCAGGAAGAAGAACTGAGCGGAAAAATCCAGCAAAGTTACGCTAACTACATGAAAGCAAAAATCGCCTTCATGCAGAGCAAAGGTCAAGCCGTATACCCGGATGCCAACAGCACTTTGCGTGTGACTTTTGGCAAAGTCGCCGGACGTGATCACGGTACAGCAGATGGACTTGCATGGTCAGCATTCACGACCGTCAATGGCATTCCGCCCAAAGCGACGGGCACCGGTGAGTTCAATGCTCCAGCAGCACAATTGGCCGCAATTAAAGCCAAAGACTTTGGCAAATATATCGACCCGACGCTCAAAGCAGTACCATTGGCGTTTCTGGCGACGCTGGATATCACCGGCGGCAATTCAGGATCAGCGGCGTTAAATGCCAAAGGCGAATTGATTGGATTAGCCTTTGACGGAACACTGGATTCCATTATTTCTGACTGGGACTTCAATAAAGCCAATACCCGCTCTATTCAAGTCGATTTGCGTTACATGCTATGGCAAATGAAGCACGTTGATAAAGCCGATCGCCTGATCAAAGAAATGAGCGCTGAATAAGTCAGTAGCCAATATCTGATCAGCAATGAAAGCCACGCAGAACGCGTGGCTTTTTTCATATCATCAACACCAGCAATAACCAAGAACAACCGACCATATCGGCATCATCACAAGACACGACCAAGGCCATCCCACGGGAAAATTTGCTCAAGCGCTTTTCGAGGTGCGATAATCAACTATTGATATTCACTTGCCGCATCAATGAACAAGCTGCCCGAAGATACCCTGGACCCGGATGACTGGCCTGCATTCCGTCAGCAAAGTCATCGCATGCTCGATGACATGCTCGATTACATAGAGCACATTCGTGAGCGTCCGGTATGGCAAGCTGCTCCCGATGAAATTCGCACTCATTTCCACGCCCCATTGCCTCAGAAGGAAGGCAACCTGGCAGCTGCACACGCACAGTTTATGCATGACATTCTGCCGTATGCTGTGGGCAATGCGCATCCGGGCTTTATGGGCTGGGTGCATGGCGGCGGCACACCGGTTGGTATGGCTGCAGAGATACTCGCAGCAGGATTGAATGCCAATCTGGGTGGTCGCAACCAGATGCCCGTCGAAGTTGAACGACAGATCGTGCGCTGGATGCGTGAACTGTTTCAGTTTCCGGATACCGCCAGTGGTGTGTTTGTTACCGGTACATCCATGGCCAATCTGATGAGCGTACTGGTTGCCAGAACAACCGCCCTGGGACAGGCTGTCAGACAGACAGGCCTGCTGGCAAATGGTCATCACTGCGTTGCCTATACGTCTGCGGCAGCGCATGGATGCATTGCGCAGGCCATGGATTTGTCCGGACTGGGTATCGCCTCCCTGCGCCGGATTCCAACCAATGAACAGCACCAGATGGATCTTACTGCCCTGACAGCAGCCATCAAGGCTGATCGTGCGGCCGGATTACTTCCCTTCTTTATTGCAGGTACTGCCGGTACGGTCGATACCGGTGCAATTGATGATCTGGCGCAAATTGCCCGCATCGCCAACACCGAACGTATCTGGTTTCATGTCGATGGTGCTTATGGTGCTCTGGGCATGATGTCGCCGGAGATAGCGCCGTTACTGGAAGGCATACAACTCGCAGACTCCATCGCTTTCGATTTTCATAAATGGGGGCAAGTACAATATGACGCTGGCTTTTTGCTGGTACGCGATGCCAGTCTGCATATGGATGCCTTTGCAGCGCCGGCGACGTATCTGCGACGAGAAACCCGCGGGCTTGCTGGCGGTTCGCCGTGGCCCTGTGATTTTGGCCCCGATTTATCGCGTGGGTTCAGGGCGCTCAAAACCTGGTTCACGATCACCGTATTCGGTACCGAAAAGATGGGCAGAAGCATGGCGCACACCTGCTATCTGGCACGCTATCTGGCGACACAAGTCGCTGCACATTCAGAACTTGAATTACTCGCGCCGGTGACATTGAATATTGTCTGTTTTCGTTACCATCCAGACCGTACAGATCACCCAAACCATCAGATCACGGCGGAACAACTCGACGAACTCAATCGCGATATCGTCGCAGACCTGCATGAATCAGGTATTGCAGCACCATCGACCACCACCATACAGGGCAAAGCAGCGATACGCGCTGCCATCGTCAATCATCGTACGATGCAGCAGGATATCGATGCACTGATTGCCGCAGTCCTCCACCATGGCAATATTCGTGCGTCGATATCCCGCCGCATTTGACATTCACAGGAAAAATCATGTCCGAGATACTTGATACTGCCAGCGTGGCATTTTCACCGCTGATCGGCCTGGCGCCATTGATGCGTCGCGCATTTGCCAACGAAGACTTAAAGCCGCTGGGTGCCGTATTGCTCAAGCGCGCGCAGGAAAATCCAACCGATGCCAATGCCTATCTGGACTGTTCAACGGTCTTGCAACTGATCGGTCAGCGTGATGCAGCACTGGCCATGCAGGCACAAGCCATCGAGATGCAGGCACTGTATTCTTTACCAGCAAAAAAAGAAGGCGCTTCCGGACTGAAGCTGCTCGTTATCATGGGTCCTGGCGATCTGATGTCGAACACACCGATAGAGTTCTTAGTCGAAAACTCTGATGTATCACTGGAGTTTTTATATCTGACACTGGACTCTGCCTGGCCAGAATTAGTGCCTGATCACGACGTAATGCTGGTGGCAACGGCAGAATCTGACGCCAATCAAGCATTACTGGCGCAGATTGCCTTGCTGGTCGAACACTGGCCGCGTCCGGTCATTAATCTGCCCCAGCATATTGCGCAATTGTCACGTGATGGTGTCTGCGCTGCGCTGCAACAATGTCGTGGTATCGATATGCCAGTCACAGCCCGTGCTGACAGATACGCGCTGGAACAACTCGCCAGCCAACAAATCACTCTGGAAGCGCTGCTACCGGGTGACCAGTTTCCTATCATCGTTCGCCCGACAGGATCACACGCTGGTACCAACCTGGAGAAAATAGAAACACCTGAGGAATTGCATACTTATCTGCAACAGGTCGATGCGGATCGTTTTTATGTATCCCGTTTTGTCGATTACAGAAATGCTGATGGCCTCTTCCGTAAATATAGAATTGCCCTGATCGAAGGTCGGGCTTATCTTTGCCATTTTGCAGTGTCATCGCACTGGATGATTCATTATCTGAACGCGGGCATGAATGAAAGTGCAGTAAAACGCGCAGAAGAAGCTGATTGCATGGCGCATTTTGATGAGACCTTCGCCACCCGACACGCGGCCGCATTGCAAACCATCGATGAACGTATGCAGTTGCCTTATATCGGTATTGATTGCGCTGAAACACAGCACGGCGAGTTACTGATTTTTGAAATCGACAACGCCATGATCGTGCATGCGATGGATCCAATCGATATGTATCCGTACAAAAAACCGGCCATGCAAAAAGTGTTTGATGCCTTCCGCCAGTTGCTCGAACATGCGCGACAAACAACGGATGCATCATCAGTTACACAAGCTGGGGCCTGAGCGCATGCACGATGTGGACGACCATCTCATGACGACATTCACGTTGCCAGACACTGCCAGTTTGCTGATTGCCGGGGGAGATTCCAGAATCATCCCTGATCCGGTGACGGGCAAAAGTAAGTATGGTTGTCGCAATATCCCGGAACCACAGGTGCTGGCTTTCGGCTCATCGACCGCATCAACTATCTCCGAACGAGGCATGGTCGCAGCGACTGCGTTGCAGCAGCGCCTGACATCGGAATTGCAAGCAACACCCTCATCTGATGCAGAGGCTGTTTATCGCCAGCATGCGAGCAGACTGCGGAGTGAGATCGCCGCCAGTTGCGGTTTGTCTGCGTCAGACGAAGCAGAAGTGCTGATCGCGGCATCGGGTACCGATATTCATCTGATTCTGGCGCAATGGTTGCAAGTGCAGCGCACTATCATGATTGACAGCTGCGAAACCGGCAGCGGGCTGGCAGCGGCATTGCAGGGACGACATTTTAATCAGGAATCCACCTGCAACGGTCAGGCTCCGGCGCATGATCTGGTCAGCACGTGGCAGGCAGAACTTTGCCTGTTACCTGCCAGACAACTGAATGGCGATCTGGCAGATGCCGCGCAGACCAGCGCACGTTTGCGGCAACTGACCGACGATGCCGCCAATGCTGGAAAAAATGTCCTGCTGATTCTCACGGATGTCAGCAAAACCGGATTGATTTTCCCGGATATCAGCACTGTTCTGGCGTTGCAGCAACGCTGGCCCGGGCAAGTGCATGTGCTGGTGGATGCGTGTCAATTCCGTATCGCACCGTACACCATCCGCGCCTATCTGGCACAAGGTTTCATGCTGGCGCTGACTGGATCAAAATTTATGACGGGACCGACATTTTCAGGCGCCCTGCTCTTGCCGCAGGCTCTCGTCCGGCGCTATCAATTACAAGGTTTGCCAGAAGGAGTGCGCGCCTATTCCAATGCCGCTGACTGGCCGGAATCGCTACCGGCCGCGCAATCGCTGATGTCCGGTCATAACTTTGGTTTATTGCTGCGTTGGGAAGCCGCACTGGCAGAGTTGCGGGCATTTCAGCAAATCGATGAACCAGCAGCGATCCGTTTTATCCGGCAATTTGGTGACACCATTCGTCGGCGTCTCGCAGAAGATGCCCATTTTTCCCTGTTGCCAACCACGTCACTACGGCGCTCCGCACTACACACACACACGGGCTGGGACGAAGAACAAACGATTTTTTCCTTCGTGCTATATCAACCAGACCGCCCTGGCGTGGCAAGTACAACAGGCACACTGGATGCACCGAGTACGCCAGACTGCATGTATCAGCAAAAGCTACGCAAGCCGCTCAGCCGTCAGGACACACAACGGATATATCTGCAACTGCAACAGCCGTCCTCAGAACCTGCACGCCCCGGTATTGCACTCGGCCAGCCGGTATTGTGCGGGGAGCGCGATGGTGTTCCGGTCAGCGCGCTGCGGCTCTGTCTGAGTGCGCCGTTATTAGTGGCGGCACAACAACCAGAGCAGGCAAGCATGATTCTGAAGAATGTCATCGTCGCCATCGACAGAATGGTGGAACTCATTGAGGCGTTGGCATACAAAAACTGACGCAATATTGTCTGAGTAAAGCATGACGATGAAGGCGGTGCGGGATTACAGCGGTGCTGGTAAGGAACTTTGTCCCAGCTTGGACAACAAGGAGTCACAACCAAGCTGGGATGATGTTGTGTCAGTCGTGATTGGAAAAGCGGCTCATATGATACATAAGATGCATAAGATGCATAAGATGCATCAACTCATGGCGGCTAAAACAACATTGATCACTTGGATGGGTGTGGTACCTGGCTGATGAGATCTACCTGGTACGCTATGTCTGCACTGTTGCAAGATGATGACGCATGTACCGCAGACACGCTTATATCAGCGGATGAAAGTGAGCCTCAGGCTGATTCGCGGATCAGATTGCCATTGTTTTTACCGATGTATTTAGACAAGGCCAATGCTTCTTTGGATGGCAATTGCATCAGCACATCGTTCGTTTCTTTATCAACAATCTTTAATACCTGACGACCAGATCCCTCATCGACGCTGAATTCTAAACTGCCAAAATGTGGCTGGACAAATTCATTGAGCGCGGACAAAGATTGCTTCAGCAGCGCTGGATCGGTTTTATTGGCGGATTGATTTGCGGATTGATTGGCAGCTTTTTGAGTGGTATCTGCAGCAACCGCGCTGCCAGTACTATTGACAGCGGCAGAGGTGATGTTGCTGGCGGCGGAAGTTCCACCAGCAGCGGTCCCTGCCGAATACGATGACGCAGGAAAAGAGGAGGATGCACTCTTAGATGCTCCCGTTACTCCTAATTGATCGAAATCCATAATTCATTCCCCCCAAGACGCTGCTACGTACTTCTTCATAGTAGCAAGTAACTTCAAGGAGTGCCAGTTTGATACAAAATTCCTGTATAACTGGCATCGCAGTGTTTCAGATTCCTCCTATATACTCCCCCCTGTATATTTTTTAATGCCTTATTTTTCGTTCACAATCAGCCTGAAAATACACATACTCCCTTATTTTTAGTCATTTAATGGGAAAATAGCTGCATGGAAACATGTCGGATTTCTTCACACATTCCTGCTTAATCACCCATCCAACGTTATTTTAATGGCATTACCATCCTGCTTTATCAGCACCATCACAGCGACCATCAGATCAGATCAATCCGGCTAATCTACGGCGGCCATCTTCATTTCATCGTGATGATGACGTTGTTGTTCTTCCATCACCAATTGCCCCAATTCACGCTTTAGGGCATTGAATTCTGGCGCAGAAGGATCTCGCAGGCGCGGTAAATCAATCAGCAAATCCTTTTTGACCGTCCCCGGGCGATAAGTCATGACAATAATGCGGTCCGCCAGATAAATCGCTTCCTCAATGCTGTGGGTAACAAACAGGATCGTCTTCTTCAATTCTGACCAGATACGCAATAACTCATCTTGCAAATTACGACGTGTCAATGCATCAAGAGCGCCAAAAGGCTCATCCATCAGCATGATCGGAGAATCCAGCGCCAGCACACGGGCAATCGCAACGCGCTGCCGCATGCCACCCGACAAATCTTTGGGAAACCGTTGCCGGAAATCGGTCAACCCCAGCATATCGAGCAACTGCGCTACACGTCTTGCGATCTCGGCTGCTGGCATGCCTTTGATTTCGAGTCCAAAACCAATATTCTGCTCTACCGTCATCCACGGAAACAAAGCATATTCCTGAAACACCATGCCGCGATCCGGCCCTGGTTCATTGACAGGCAGACCATTGGCGATAATCGTGCCGGAAGTGGGCAAAGAAAATCCGGCAACAGCGTTCAGCAAAGTCGATTTACCGCAGCCGGACGGCCCCAGCAGGCAGACAAACTGCCCTTCTGGAATGGTCAGTTGAATATCACGCAGCGCGACGACTTCCTTGTCGGCCGTGCGAAACACTTTATTGACGCCCTGGATGCTGATGTGCGTTGTATTCATCTTAGTTCTCCAGCCCGCGATGCCAGCGCAAAAGATAGTTATTGAGTTTATTCATCGCCAGATCAATCGCCAGGCCGAGCATGCCGATACTGATCATGCCCGCGATGATTTTATCTGACCAAAAATATTCGCGTGCTTCCAGAATACGAAACCCAAGCCCGTTATTCACCGCAATCATTTCCGACACAATAACGACGATGAACGCAGTACCAATACCAATCCGTACACCCGACAAAATATACGGCACCGCTGCTGGCAACATCACCCGCAAAAACATCGTTGTCTGGCTTGCACCGAGATTACGAGCAGCGCGGATGTAGATACCATCGACATGGCGCACGCCGGCGATCGTATTCATCAATACTGGAAAGAATGCCCCGATCGAAATCAGAAAAATCGCGGGAGGATTTCCAAGGCCAAACCACAATATCGACAGCGGAATATAAGCAATCGGCGGAATCGGACGCAACACCTGCAGCAACGGATTCATCCAGGCATACACGCGCTGACTGGAGCCCATTGCCAGCCCCAGAGGCAATGCCAGACCTGCTCCCACAACAAATCCCACCAGCACCCGATACATACTTCCCATCGTATCGCGTATCAGTTCGCCGGAAAATATCCAGGCCATACGGCTCATGGTTGCGGGATCAAACGCTTCCAGTGGCGAGGCATATTCCAGCCACTTTTTCACTACCGCCCACGGCGACGGAAGAATCTGAGGATTCACCCAGCCAAGGCTGGTGACTGCTTGCCAGATGGTGATCAGAATCACCGGCACAATCAGGCCGGCACCAATTTCCCGCCATTGAATTTTCATGCATTATCCTTTTACAAGAAAAAAACGGAAGCTATTGCGTCATCCGCTACCGCTCTTTTTATCAGATCTCTGAGATGAGTGATGAGGTATTGAAACGAATCGCTTCCAACTCACCCGGGTCTATCCAAACTCATCTGAACTTATCTGAATTCATCTGAATTCCTCAGAAAAATTTCTGAGGAATCCGCACCAATCTGGATCAATTCAGCTAGCGCCAAACGATTCAGATTAAGACTCAACAACATTGCTCACTAAACTGCAACCAAGCTACAACTGAGCTGATGATGACGCTGACCATAAAGCTACAAGAAGGCATGAAACAAATCGCCCTCATGTCACCGGTGCGGTTTTACAGCGGCACTATTATTTAATATTCAGGGATTTTTTTGCCTGTTCCAGCAAATCTGTTTTAACCCAGTCTTTTGCAACGGGAGGTTTCGCCATTTTCCCGACACCATATTTCTGCATCAGATCGGTCGTGATCTGAATATGTTCGGCGGTCACGTCATAAGAATACGGAGAATTTTCTATCGCATTCACAAAATCTTCATGACTGATCTGTCCTTTAAACATATTGTTACGCACGTATTTTTCTGCCAGTTCCTTGTTATCAATAAAGGTCTTGGTCGCTTCGACAAAGCAGCGCATGAATTTCTCTGCAACGGGGCGGCGTTCTTTGTAGAATTTTTCTGTCATCACCATCGTCCGCACCGGCTCGCCTATCGGCGTGTCATACGGCTTGATGATCTCGTTCCCAAAACCCTTATTAATCGCCTGCGACGAATACGGCTCTGATTGCATGATGGCGTCGATATTTTTACCCAGTAGCGCCTGATTCAGATCAGGAAAACCCAGATAGATAATCTGCACGTCTTTTCCAGGCTGATCGGAATAGGTCAGACCATTCTGCGCCAGTTCTGCCGCGAGCAAAATATCCTGTATGCCGCCGCGAGTGACACCGACCTTTTTCCCTTTTAATTCTTTAACGGATTTGATGCCGAGGTCGCTACGCCCCACTAACCGCGCACCGCCTTTGGCGAAGCCAGCGACCAGATAAATCGGTGTGCCACTGGCACGCGCAGAAATCACGGCTTCTGACGAGACAGCACCGACATCCAGCTCACCCGCAATCACCGCCTGCATCGCGTCCAGTCCCTTGGCGAATACCCGCTCTTCTACTTTAATGCCGCAGGTCGGAGCGATTTCCTTGATGTACGATACGGCACCATAATGGGCAAATTTCAGATTCCCCAGACGCACCAACTCCTGCGCCTGCGCCGCCGCTGGCGTCAGCGACGCTACGAGTAACGCCGACAATACTGCACTTCCCAATACCGTTTTTTTGATGAACATCCTGATCTCCCTGGTGCGTTCTGTGATGATGTTTGATGATGTTTTGTGATGGGGTTTTGCGCTCAATGTTTTGCGATCATTTTTTACGATCAGTTTTTGCAACCAATTTTCAGCACAATGTTATTACTCAATCACTGACGAACTTCTCAATGATTGTCCATTCAGGGCAATATACAATGAATCTGGCGTCAGTAGACAGGTCGCTATCATCAGCGTACAAATTTTCCATCGCGACCGATCATCGTCAGCTCGACAAACTCGCTGCCGCCATGATCACGTTCACTGTATGACACCATCAATCCGCCAAAATCATAACGTCGCATGGTTTCCATTGCTTTCACCAAACCTTCGCGACTGAGATTACGTCCTCCACGGCGTAATCCTTCCACCAGCACTTTGGCCGCCACAAATCCTTCCATCGCTGCATAGGACACTGGCAGCGCATATGTCTTTGCCAGTTGCTTGAATTCCTGTCCCAGTATGCTCGACATCAAGTGCGGTGCTGGCATGATTTGGGACACGATAACACCAGCAGCAGACGTGCCCAAAGAATCGATAAAGGACTGTGAGGCGTTATTGGATAAGGTCATTACCTGCATTGTCGATTGCATACGAATGGCGCGGATAATTTCAGACGCCGTCGTTGCAGAACTGACGACAATCACGGCCTTTGTGCCGGAAGTCATCAGCGCCGCTGCCGTCGCTTTGACATCCGGTTTGCTGCGATCATATTTAATGACCGCGGAAGGCGTGAGTTTGAAGTGTTCCATGGCCTGCCGGAATCCTGCCAGCCCATCCTGGCCAAACGCATCGTCCACATGAATAATGGCAATATCTTTCAATCCGGTGGTAGAAAACTGCTCAACCGCTTTTCTGACTTCATCCTGATATTTTGCCCTGACATTGAACACATAGCGATGCAGCGGCGTATGGAAGATCATGGCTCCGGTACTTGGTGCAATCAGAGGCACTTTTTCGGCCGCCAGCACCGGCAAAATAGCCTGTGTGTGTGGCGTGCCACGACTTTGAAACAAGGCGAAAACATGCTCTTTTTTAATCAGCTGTTGCGCATTGGCGGCGGCCAACGCTGGATCAAACTGATCGTCTAGAATTTTCAGTTCCAATTGCCGTCCATGTATTCCGCCACTTTTGTTGATTTGTGCGAAATAGGCGGCAGCACCGGCATTCATTTCCCTCACCGGGCCAGCAATCTGACCAGTCAGGCCGACAGTCTGGCCTATCAGTATCGAACTGTCGGTGACGCCGTCCTCGGCATGCACCAGTCCGGAGAGCAACAGCAACGCGGCAAGCAAAGTACAAAGCGAGAAGATCAGGCGGCGGCGCCTGGGTATATAGATGTATTGCATTGTCGTCTCCTGGTATATAAGCATCCGATCATCTGACGTGATCTGGCCTGATAAGGTATTACCCGGGCATTTGCCGTGATTCTATGGCCCGGGTTGTGGCTTGGGTTGTGGTCCGGGTTATGGCTTAGATCTACTTTCTGATTCTGCGCAGGAATGTGCGCCGGCATATTCTGATCTATGTCAGATAGACAGCCGCCCGACAGGATAAAACAGTGTTCTGCTAAAAACCCATTCGGGAAAATACGTAAAGAACGTTGACAGCGTGTTACATCAGTAGGTGATGGCTGTGCGATATGCCTGCACTTCATGGCTATACATGGTGATATTGTCCAACTACAGGGTCACTCAGCAGAAGGTATTTTCCCGCCGCATATCCCAGCGCAGCAATTATCCGGGCGACATGCGGAGCCAATGAGATGGAAGATTGCGGTAATTTGCGACGGCATTCAGCGGTGATCAGGTAAAATGCATGATTCGACTGCGTTGGCGTTGGTACTCTGATACCGCCGACAAGCATCACCACCCTACTTTTTTTCAAGATAGCCTGATTTAGCCATGCTCGATAACCTTACCCAGCGTCTTGCCAAAGTCGTCAAGACGATGCGCGGCGAAGCCCGCCTGACCGAATCCAATACTGCCGAGATGTTGCGCGAAGTGCGCATGGCCTTACTGGAAGCCGACGTTGCCCTGCCTGCGGTGCGTGATCTGATCGCCCGCGTGAAAGAAAAAGCACTCGGCGAAGAAGTCATTTCCTCCCTGACACCGGGTCAGGCATTAGTCGGTGTCGTACAAAAAGAACTCGCTGTCCTGATGGGCGCAGATCTGGGTGAAGAAGCGTCGCAGCTAAGTTTTGCCTGCCAGCCACCGGCGATTATCCTGATGGCTGGCTTACAAGGTGCCGGTAAAACCACTACCGTTGGTAAGCTCGCCAAATACCTGCGCGAACAGAAAAAGAAAAAAGTCCTGACAGTATCTGCCGACGTATATCGGCCAGCAGCGATCGGTCAGTTGCAAACCGTCACCGAACAGGTAGGCGCTGATTTCTTTCCGACCGCCACTACTGACAAACCCGTCGATATCGCGCTGGCGGCATTGGACTATGCAAAAAAACACCATCATGATGTCCTGATTATCGATACCGCCGGTCGTCTGGGTATTGATGAAGCCATGATGTTGGAAATTTCTGCGGTACATGCCGCCGTCAAACCCATCGAAACGCTGTTTGTGGTCGATGCCATGCTCGGGCAGGATGCCGTCAATACCGCCAAAGCGTTTAACGATGCACTTCCGCTCACCGGTATCGTGCTGACCAAGCTCGATGGCGACTCCAGAGGTGGTGCGGCACTGTCAGTGCGTCATATCATCGGTAAGCCAATCAAATTCGTTGGTGTCGCGGAAAAACTGGATGGTCTGGAATCGTTTGATGCGACGCGCATGGCAAACCGTATCCTCGGTATGGGCGATATTCTGGCGCTGGTGGAATCCGCTCAAAAAGGGATGGACGTGGCTGCCGCGCAGGATTTGGCAGTCAAGCTCAAGGGCGGTGGCAAATTTGATATGAACGATTTCAAATTGCAAATCTCCCAGATGAAAAAAATGGGGGGACTCTCCAGCCTGATGGATAAATTGCCAGCACAGATGCAACAAGCCGCGGCAGGCGCCAATATGGATCAGGCAGAAAAATCCGTGCGACGCATGGAAGGCATGATCAATTCCATGACACCTTTGGAACGTGCCAAGCCGGAACTGATCAAGGCGTCACGCAAACGTCGTATTGCTGCCGGTGCTGGCGTACAGATTCAGGAAGTCAACCGTATGCTGGCGCAGTTTGAGCAAATGCAGTCGATGATGAAGAAATTACGTGGTGGTGGCATGATGAAAATGCTGCGCAGCATGAAAGGTATGATGCCTGGAAAGCGTTGATATTCTGCTGCAAGAATCAGCCGGAGAGCGTGAAACCACGCACTGATCCGGCTTTTTTACAGATGAAAAACCAACGGCAAGCGGATTCTGCGCTTTTTTATCTAAAAAGCAGCAAAAAACACTTGCATCCCTGCAAAAACCGCACCACTATGAGCGATGCGTAAAGTGACGCAATGCAGGAGCTTTTCAAAACGATCAAAGCTCCGTCCACGAAATTTGTGAAGGAGGCTATTTATGGCAACAGCACCAAAAAAGACAGCAGCAAAAACAGCAGCGGCGCCCGCAGCCGCCCGTAAGCCAAATGCAGCATTTATGAAGCCAATGACTATCTCGCCAACACTGGCAGCAGTCATCGGTGCAGCACCGATTCCACGTACTGAAGTGACTAAAAAAGTATGGGAATACATCAAGAAGCACAATCTGCAAGATGCAGAAAACAAACGCAACATCAATGCAGACGACAAGCTGAAAGCTGTTTTCGGCGGTAAAGCACAAGTCTCCATGTTTGAAATGACGAAGCTCATTTCCGGTCATTTGTCCTGATCTAATCTGATCACTGACAGATTGTCTCAGTTACTTTGGGAAACTGGAAGGGAAGTAGTCAGTCCCACCCCAAACAAAAATGCCCGCATCGCGCGGGCATTTTTGTTTAAGAGCATCTGGCTTACAGGTTTCCACATGATACGGCGACGGTCATGGGCTCATTGCCGATAATTTCTCCTGGTTTGCGCTGCAATACACAGTAGGTACCATAAGGTGTAATCACCTTCGTCACGGGACGACCGTCAAATGTCTGTACGTTTTCAAAACGCACTCCCTCATGCGCAATCAATGATGCAGCGCTGATTTTTTGCCCTAATCGCGCAACGGCGGACACCGGAGGTGCTGCACTGAGTTTGTCGCGTTGCTGAATATCCTTTTTCAGCTCATTGAAAATGCTACGCACATCGCGATTGACGCCCTCAGAAGACTGAGGTGCAACAGGTGCGGCAGGTATCGCCGTATCAGGTTCAGAAGCCACTTTTGCTGTGACGGGTGGCTGAACAGAAACTGGGGCGTCTGAGCGCGACATAGCGTCACGATTGTTCCTTGCAGTCCTTTTTATACTCTCCGCCGGCAATATCGCCGTCATAGCCGCTTGCGCGGCAGAGGCAGGTGGAAGTGACAAAAACCGTAGCATCATCGGTGCTTGTGGGATGATCTGCTGATGCCAGGAGCGTAGAAATGATTGCGCAGGCCAGCACCAGTACAGCAGGATGTGCAAACTCAAAATCAGAATGAAAATCGAAAGTGAGGAAGAGGTGGACGTCGGCTGCTGAGACATCATCGTTGGTATTCCCAGTTTTTCCAGTTTGCCAGTACCGCATTCGGATATTCAGGACGGCCACGGCTACCGTTATAGCGCCCCAGCGCCAGATACAGATTGCCTCCCTCCATATCGATGTACATCCGCAGAATCGCACAACCATAGCGCAGATTGGTTTGCATCTGGAACAGTTTTTTGGCATCGCCATCGCCAATCACCCGCGACCAGAAAGGCATTACCTGCATGTAACCGCGAGCACCCACTACTGATGTGGCGTATTTGCGAAATGCCGACTCCACTTGCATCAAGCCCATGACCAATGCGGGTTCCAGCCCTGCGCGTTTAGACTCATACCAAATCGCTTCCAGCAATTCCTTGCGGGTCTGAAAATCAGGAATCCGACGTTTCAGGCGGGTCGACATTTCTGCCAGCCAATGCAGATACTGAATGCGCTCATCGATATTGCTGAATGTCGGCTTTGGCGGCAAGGAATCAGAGACAGCCTTGGACAACGCCAGACGCACGGAATCTGCCATTGCCTCTTCTTTCTGATTGCCAGCCTGAGCAGGCAATGCAAGTAACAAGGCAAAAACCATCCCGGCACAACGCATCAACAATGCCGTCAGCTGCTGTTGGCTTACGATAGAAAATAGCTCTCGCACAAGCAAAAATGGGGGAGTATGTGTTCTTTTCGACAGCGACCACATGAGAAACATTGGTGCTGTAAAAATACTCTCCCCCAGTACCTTAGTATTAATTCGCAAGCTTGGTCTGGATAAATGTCAGCATCTCGGCGACGGGAACGATGGTTGCCTCTGCATCGCGACGACCAACGTATTCCAGTTTGCCGTCTTTAAGACCGCGATCACCAATCACCACGCGATGTGGTACGCCGATCAGTTCCCAGTCAGCAAACATGGCACCAGGACGCTCACCACGATCATCCAGAATCACGTCAACGCCAGCAGCCAGCAAGGACTGATACAGTTTTTCAGTTTCTGCCTTGACGGCTTCGCTGCGATCCATACCCATCGGGCAGATGACTACTTCGAACGGCGCAATGGCGGTCGGCCAGATAATGCCCTTATCATCAAAGTTCTGCTCAATAGCCGCACCAAGAATCCGGGTAACGCCGATACCATAACACCCCATTTGCAGCAGCTGAGGCTTACCGTTCTCATCAAGGAAAGTCGCCTTCATATCTTGCGAGTAGCGAGTCCCCAACTGGAATACGTGACCCACTTCAATACCGCGCTGAATCGCCAGTACGCCCTTGCCGTCTGGTGAAGGATCACCATCGACGACATTGCGGATATCTGCCACCAGTGGCTCAGGCAAATCACGACCCCAGTTTGCACCAGTGAAATGGAAATCAGCTTCGTTCGCGCCGCAAACAAAATCAGCCATATTGGCAACCGTACGGTCTGCGACGACATGGACAGGTTTTTTGGTATTGATTGGCCCCAGATAACCTGGTGGAGTACCAAACCATTCGATAATTTCGGCTTCCGTAGAAAAACGATAATTACCCAGACCTGGAATCTTATTCGCCTTTACTTCATTGAGTTCATGATCGCCGCGCAACAACAGCAACCAGACTTGCTTACCGGCGTCGCCTTTTTCCTCATCTTCGACAGTCAGGACAATCGACTTGACCGTCTGCTGCAAAGGGATATTGAGCAAAGCAGCAACATCCTCGCATTTCGCCTTGCCTGGCGTTGCCGTTTTGGTTAGCACCGCGCCAGCAGCAGGACGTGTCGCGGACAAGGCGACGGCTTCTGCCGCTTCCATATTGGCCGCATAATCAGACGAAGGGCAATAGACCAATGCATCTTCGCCAGTATCGGCAATCACGTGGAATTCATGGGAACCAGAACCACCGATCGCACCGTTATCTGCCGCCACGGCACGGAACTGCAAACCAAAGCGAGTGAAAATCCGGGTATAAGCGTCATACATCAGCTGATAGGATTGCTTCATGCTCTCGACATCACGATCAAAAGAGTACGCATCCTTCATGGTGAACTCACGACCACGCATCAAACCAAAGCGCGGACGACGCTCGTCACGGAACTTGGTCTGGATATGATAAAAATTGATCGGTAACTGACGATAAGAACGAATCTCTGAACGTACCACGTCAGTAATCGCCTCTTCTGAGGTCGGCTGGATAATGTAATCGCGACCATGACGGTCTTTAACGCGCATCAGCTCAGGGCCCATTTTGTCCCAGCGACCGGTTTCCTGCCATAACTCGGCGGGTTGCACGACTGGCATCACCATTTCAATCGCACCAGCACGATTCATCTCTTCGCGGACGATATTTTCGACCTTACGAATCACGCGCAAGCCCATCGGCATGTAGTTATAGATGCCGGATCCCAGACGTTTAATCATGCCTGCACGCATCATCAATTTGTGACTGACGATCTCAGCGTCGGCAGGTGCTTCTTTTAATGTAGAAATAAAAAATCGTGTAGCTCGCATGACAGTGATTCTTTTTAAATGGAGGGTTATAATCGACTCAATTTTAAAGGATTAGCTGGCTAATGCGCCCACTCTTTGCATATTTGATGAAGGAAACCGCGTTTTGTGCGCCAGAGTTGCTGCCGCCTGTGGATAATGGGCTCAGTTTTCGACGTAAGCAACGCTTTCATTTGCTGGAGTAGACCGTTTAGCCACAGAAAGTTTTGAGGTTGAACATGCTGGATCGTGAAGGCTTTCGCCCTAACGTTGGCATTATTTTGCTAAACGCCAACAATGAGGTGTGGTGGGGAAAGCGTGTGCGTGAGCACTCCTGGCAATTCCCACAGGGTGGTATTAAATACGGAGAATCTCCGGAACAGGCAATGTTTCGGGAACTGGAAGAAGAAACGGGGCTGTTGCCTGAACATGTCAAAGTCATCGGCCGTACCCGTGACTGGTTGCGGTATGAGGTTCCTGATCATTTCATCAAGCGTGAAATCCGCGGGCATTATCGTGGCCAGAAACAAATCTGGTTCCTGTTACGCATGGTGGGACGAGATTGTGATGTCAATCTGCGTGCCAGCAATCATCCAGAATTTGATGCCTGGCGCTGGCATGAATACTGGGTACCACTAGACGTTGTGATTGAATTCAAACGCGGCGTATACCAACTGGCACTGCAGGAACTATCACGCTATTTGCACCGGACGGAACATCCCAGCAGCAATCGCAGCCGCCATCTGCGTCAGCAGCAGGCGCAGGAAAAAACGCCGTCTTCGTCCAACAACGAATCTGAAGAATCGAAATAACTTATGCTTTTTGTTCTCAATCAAACATTCTCATCTGCTACCGGCAAGCGTGTCGCAGCAATGATTCTTCTGACCAGTCTGAGCGTGACATCGTTGGTAAAAGCCGCAGATGAGGTAGATGAAGAGGCGGAAAAAGAATGGAAAGAAGTTGCACTGCAATTACCGGAAGCCCCTAAGGCAAGTAATCTGATCGACTTTTACCAAAGTAACAATCTGTCTTTTGCGATTGACACGCGCTCAGTCAACGTTGTGACTGATGGCACAGTGCGTTATACGCTGATTGCTACCAGTTCATCGGGCGCGAAAAACGTCAGCTATGAAGCGATACGTTGTCAGTCATACGAAAAAAAATTGTATGCGTTCGGCAGACCTGATGGCAGTTGGTCACGCTCAAGAAAAAATCAGTGGGAAGTTATTTCTGGCACGAACACCAATAAACAGCATCTCATCTTGTTTACTGATTACTTCTGCGAGGGTAATAGTATTGCCGGAAAAACTGACACCATTGTTGACCGCTTACGTGGCAAGCGCAGTTTATTTTCGCGCTGATGTTTCTCATCTTTTCAGGTGTGCCCGCTGTACTTTGCCATACTGCAGCACACACCTGAAAAATTGATGCAATTTGCCTGTTCCTGCTTAATATAAACAAATTTACAGCAAGACCAGATTATCCCGGTGTATCAATTCCTGCTCCTCAACAAATCCCAAAATACTCTGAATTTCTGAAGAAGGTTTGCGCTTGATGCGACGCGCTTCGGTGCTGGCATAATTCGATAATCCACGCGCAATAGCACGCCCGGATTCGTTGATACAAGTCACTACCTCACCGCGTCCAAACTCGCCAAAGACTTCCAGCACACCGATTGGTAACAAGGATTTTCCTTCCTGAGTCAGTTTCTGTATTGCGCCGGCATCCAATACAATCTGTCCTGCTGTCTGCAAATGATCAGCCATCCATTGTTTGCGTGCCGCCAATGGCGCCATCTGCGAGATTAACTGTGTTCCGATTGCTTCACCATTGGCCAGGCGGATCAGGACATTATCCTCACGTCCCCAGGCGATGACGGTATGTGCGCCAGAACTGGCGGCGCGCTTTGCGGCCAGAATTTTTGTCAGCATGCCGCCACTGCCAAGGCTAGAACCTGCGCCACCCGCCATTGCCTCCAGTGTCAGATCGCCTGCTTTCGCCTCATGCACAAACTGCGCATCCGGATTCTTGCGTGGATCGGCTGTGTATAAGCCTTTCTGATCGGTCAGGATGATCAGTGCATCACCTTCAATCAGATTCGCGACGAGCGCCCCCAGCGTATCGTTATCACCAAACTTAATCTCGTCTGTCACGACAGTATCGTTCTCATTAATAATCGGCACGATACCAAATCGCAGCAAGGTAAATAAGGTAGAACGGGCATTCAGATAGCGCTCACGGTCTGCCAGATCCGCATGCGTCAACAATATCTGCGCCGTGCCAATACCAAAAGCGCGAAAACTGGACTCATAAATTTGCGCCAGCCCCATCTGCCCAACTGCTGCACATGCCTGTAACTCATGAATACCGGTAGGGCGTTTATCAAAACCCAGTCGCTGCCGACCCTCGGCGATTGCACCAGAGCTCACCAGCACTACTTCTTTGCCCATTTTGCGCAACTCAGCAATTTGTGCAGCCCATTTCTCTATCGCAACTCTGTCAATACCTTTGCCATCGTTGGTAACAAGGGAGGAACCTACTTTGATAATCAGCCTTTTGGCTTGTTGAATGAGGGAATGCATAAATGAACCAAAAGGAGTCGAACGTCAGAACAAAAAAATGATGCGAGCAAGAAATTATTATACTTTATGTGGAGTTACCATTAATAATCTAAATTTAATTTAGATTATTAACAATTACATCAGTATTTACATCCGTATTTACGCTAGAACAAAAAATGTAAAAAAAGCCTGAAATTCAGGCTTTTTAATTTAGTCTTCAAATACCTTGAAGCGCGGATCATCAGGGTCAATTGAAAGAATACCTTGCGCCTCTTCTTTCATCTGTGTTTCCTGAGAACGCTGTTCCTGCGTGCGTTTTTCTTCAATATCTTTGTAGATCGCCATCACCAGATCTTCACAACCTTCGCGATTCAAGGCCGAAATCTCAAACACGGGGCCTTTCCAGCCAAAGCGTTTAACGAAATCTTTGACTTTTTTCTTGCGCTCATCTTCTGACAAAACGTCCAGCTTATTCAACACCAGCCAACGCGGCTTGTCGTACAGGCTTTCATCGTATTTGCGCAGCTCTTTGATCAGTGCCTTCGCATCTTTAACAGGGTCGACATTATCGTCAAACGGCGCCAAGTCAACAATATGCAGCAACAAACCAGTGCGCTGCAAATGCTTCAGAAATTGCACTCCCAGGCCAACGCCGTCAGCAGCGCCTTCGATGAGTCCCGGAATATCGGCAATCACGAAACTCTTTTCGTGGCTGACACGTACCATACCCAAATTCGGATGCAACGTCGTGAACGGATAATCTGCAATCTTAGGGCGCGCATTCGATACCGCCGTAATGAACGTGGATTTGCCCGCATTCGGCAATCCCAGCAAGCCTACGTCTGCCAGCACTTTCAATTCGAGGCGCAATTCGCGTCGCTCGCCCTCTTTCCCTTCAGTGCGCTGACGTGGAGCACGATTGGTCGAGGTTTTGAAGTGGATATTTCCCCAGCCGCCTTCGCCGCCTTTAACCAATTCAACTTGCTGGCCATGCTCAGTCAGATCGGCAATCACTTCGTCTGTATTGCGGTCTGCAATTAAGGTTCCTACTGGCATCCGCAGGAAAATATCGTCGGCACCTTTTCCGTAGCAATCAGCACCACGACCATTTTCACCGTCTTTTGCTTTATGCAGCTTGGAATAACGGTAGTCGACCAGAGTATTAATATTACGATCAGCGACTGCCCAGATACTTCCGCCACGGCCACCGTCACCACCGTCAGGCCCACCAAAGGGACGGAATTTTTCACGACAGAAAGAAGCGACACCATTCCCACCATCACCGGCGATGACTTCAATTCTGGCTTCGTCAATAAATTTCATTTTTACCACCTAAAAAAGCTTGTATAAATCTTTGTTACCCAGATGGAACAACCGATTTATACAGGATCTCTTGAAACTAAAAAGGCTCTACCGATGGCAGAGCCTTTTATTGTACTGGCTTGCGCCTTAATTTAAATTAAAGTGAATTAATTCAGAATTAAGCTGCAACAACAATCGCGTACTGGTGCTTGTTAGCACCTTTGATTGCGAATTGGACTTTGCCATTTACCAGAGCGAACAAAGTGTGATCTTTGCCCATACCAACGTTTTCACCAGCATGTACACGTGTACCGCGTTGACGAACGATGATACCGCCAGCATTGATTACTTGACCGCCGTAAACTTTAACGCCAAGGCGTTTCGATTCTGAGTCACGGCCGTTGCGCGTGGTGCCGCCGCCTTTTTTGTGTGCCATTTTATTAGCTCCTTAAATACAGGTAGATTAGTTGCTGATCTACAGATTAGCCGTTGATAGAAACGATTTGCAATTCAGTGTAGTTTTGGCGATGGCCTTGACGTTTCTGATAGTGCTTACGACGACGCATTTTGAAAATGCGCACTTTGTCGTGACGACCGTGATCTATAACCTTAGCCAGCACCGTAGCACCTGCGACCAATGGAGCACCAAACTTAATGGTCTCACCAGCGCCCAAAGCGAGCACTTGATCAATGGTGATTTCGGAGCCAATGTCTGCAGGTATCTGTTCTACTTTAAGTTTTTCACCAGCGACAACTTTATATTGTTTGCCGCCGGTTTTTATGACCGCGTACATGTGAAACCTCATCAAATGAATAAAAGAAATTTTCTTCCAGATTCATCAAGCCATTAATGCGCTTAAGAATTCGGGAAAACCCCAAATTATACATAGACTTACTTTTAAGGTCAAAGACAATTTGCATATTTTTTCAGCACAGCTCTGGCGAACATGATCTAGGTCACTCTTGTCGGTTAAAAACCCCGTCCGCAGGAATTCGCGGCACCAACGCGCCGCAAATAACCGCATGGCGTCGTATAATCACGCGGTCTTGAATTATTTTGCAGGTTCGCCTTGTCTGCCACAACACCAAACAACCCCATTAATGACGTGATTGCCAGTGATATGGCAGCGGTCAATCAAGTAATCCGAAGCAAGCTGCATTCCGATGTTGCGCTCGTCAACCAGATTGCTGAATATATTATCAGCGCGGGAGGCAAACGTATTCGTCCCGTGCTGGTGTTGCTGGTTGCAAATGCGTATAGCTATCGTGGTCAGCATCATCATGAGCTGGCTGCTATCGTCGAATTCATTCACACAGCAACCTTACTGCATGATGATGTTGTTGATGAGTCATCGTTACGCCGTGGGCGACAAACGGCAAACGCGATGTTTGGTAATGCCGCCTCGGTTCTGGTGGGGGATTTTCTGTATTCCAGAGCTTTCCAGATGATGGTGTCCATTAACAGTATGCGTGTGATGGAAATTTTGGCAGATGCAACGAATGTCATCGCAGAGGGTGAAGTACTGCAGTTAATCAATATGCATGATCCTGATGTCACTGAAGAGCGTTATCTGCAAGTCATCCGCTCAAAAACGGCAAAATTATTCGAAGCGGCAGCACAGGTCGGCGCATTGATTGCTGGCGCCAACGAAACGCAGATTGACGCAGCGGGAGAATATGGCCGCTCCATCGGCACTGCATTTCAGTTGATTGATGATGTTCTGGATTACTCTGGCAATGCGAATGATATAGGCAAGAATGTTGGCGATGACCTACGCGAAGGAAAACCTACTTTGCCACTGATTTATCTGATGAAAAATGGTAATCCTGAGCAAAAAGAGTTGGTGCGTACTTGCATAGAACAAGGTGACGAATCCAAGTTTGATGAAATTCTGAGTGCGATCACGTCTTCCGGCGCACTCGAATACACGAAGAACGAGGCCATCGCAGCTGCCCAACGGGCATCTGCTGCCATAGCTGATTTACCGGAAAGTCAGTACAAGCAGGCATTACTTGCCCTCAGCAAGTTTGCAGTTGACCGCAATTATTAATGCGATGCCACCTCGCTCTGAAGTCATTGCGATACATTGCCTCACTCTGCTCACGGTGATACCGTGAGCGATATTCCCCTTTGGCTACAGATACTCAGTCTGACAGGTTTGATCCTGCTGTCCGCTTTTTTCTCAATGACAGAAACCGCGCTGATGGCCATCAACCGGCATCGTTTGCGACATCTGGCAAAGCGTGGTCATGCTCTCGCCAAAACGACTGTCTGGCTTCTGGAGAGAACCAATAAACTGCTCTCCCTGATTCTGATTGCCACAACCATCATCAATGCCATGATCACGGCGCTGGTGACTGCCTTGGCGATAGAAGCTTTTGGCAATAACGACAAAGTCATTACCATCGCCACCGCAGCGATCGCATTCCTACTGATTATTTTTGCGGAAATTGCACCAAAAATCATTGGTGCAAGCTATCCAGAAAAAATTGCACTTCCGGCCAGTGTGATCTTACAACCACTGATCAAGCTTGCTCAACCCATCATCTGGTTCGTTAATTTATTTGTCAATGCTTTGCTGGGTCTGCTACGCATCAATACCGACAAACCTATGCACGACCACCGATTGTCTCCCGAAGAATTGCGGTCGATTGTGCTGGAGGGTGGTAATTTTATTCCTCAAAAACACAAGAGTATTTTGCTCAACCTGTTTGATCTGGAAAGTGTTTCAGTCAACGACGTGATGACGCCAAGATCGCAGATCGAAGCGTTGAATCTGTCTGCACCAATAGAAGAAATTCAGTCACAACTTACTACTTGTTATCACAATAAGTTACCTGTCTACGAAGGTGAAATTAATCATATCGTCGGCGTAATGCATGTGCGGAAAGCGATGGCACTATTGAGCAGGGATCAGGAACTGACCACTGATCATTTTCGTCAATTGCTGACGCCTCCATACTTTATTCCGCAAGATACGGACGTATTCACGCAACTCACTTATTTCCAGGAAAACCGTGAAAAACTTGGCATCATCGTTGATGAGTATGGTGAAGTACAAGGGCTGGTTGCACTGGAGGACATCATAGAGGAAATGATAGGAGAATTCACAACATCCATGCCAGGCGATGCACGTGCCGACACATTTTCCTGGACTGAAACCGGCGAATGCCTGCTGGAAGGCAGCACCAGTCTGCGTGACATCAACAAACGACTGAATTTACAATTCCCACTGACGGGAGCAAAAACTCTGAATGGGTTATTGCTGGACTATCTCGAAGAAATTCCTGAAGCAAACGTCTGCATTAAAATTCATCATTGCATTATTGAAATCGTCCAGGTACAGCATCAGTCGATCAAAATAGTCCGATTGTTGCGCATAGATGCCTGACTATTCTCAGTCTGGCTTTCCGATTTTGTATTTTTGCGGAGGGTGCTGACTGTTTTAAAATGTATGACTTTACAAAAACTATCCTTGGTTGCATTATCCTGAGGAAATGATTGTTTTGGCAAACTTTACCTAAAAGCCCTATGTCTGCAGCCCCTCCGTCCACAGCACAAGCAGTTTCCAATTCAGGGCTCGCCAGAGCACTTATCCAGGGAAACCTCATCACGGCTCAACAAGTTGAGACTATCAATAAAAAAATTCAGATAGAGAAAAAACTGTTTATCGATGGTTTGCTGGAAAGTGGTATCGTCAATGCACGGGATCTCGCCACCTTTTGCTCAGAGGCGTTTGGCTACCCGCTTCTGGATTTAACCCAGATTGATGAAAGCCAGATTCCGGCTAAATTAGTCGATCATAAACTGATGCAATCTCAGCGACTGGTTGCTATTGCAAAAAAAGGGAACAAAGTTCATCTGGCAGTATCAGACCCTACCAATAATTCAGCCTTGGATCAGGTCAAATTCCAGACGGGGCTGGCAATTGAACTCATTATCGTCCAACATGACGCGCTGGTGAAACTACTGGAGAAACTGGGTAAATCTTCAGAACAGAGCCTGGGGGATCTTGACAGCGACGATTTTGAACTTGAGTTCAAGGAAGACGATACCGCCGGGCAGGCTGCGCTGGATGCGCAGGCAAATGAAGTGGATGATGCACCTATCGTCAAATTCCTGCAAAAAATGCTGATTGATGCGATCAATCTGGGTGCCTCCGATTTGCATTTTGAACCATTCGAAAAATTCTATCGCATACGCTTTCGTGTTGATGGTGAACTAAGAGAAATTGCTCAACCTCCGTTGGCGATCAAAGACAAACTATCCTCCCGTATCAAGGTCATTTCCAAACTGGATATTTCCGAAAAGCGTATTCCACAAGATGGTCGCATGAAGTTGCAACTCAGCGCCAACAAGTCCATCGATTTCCGCGTCAGTACGTTGCCGACTTTATTCGGTGAAAAAATCGTTATGCGGATTCTCGATGGCTCACAAGCACAAATGGGGATTGATGCGCTGGGCTATGATCCCGATCAAAAGGAAATACTGCTCAACGCAATTCAACGCCCCTATGGTATGGTGCTGGTCACAGGCCCAACAGGCTCAGGTAAAACCGTGTCTTTGTATACCTGCCTGAACGTTATCAATAAACCGGGTATTAATATTTCTACCGCAGAAGATCCGGCAGAGATCAATTTACCCGGCGTCAATCAGGTTAACGTCAATGACAAGGCAGGCCTGACATTTGCCGCCGCATTGAAATCATTTCTACGCCAGGATCCTGATGTCATCATGGTGGGTGAGATCCGCGATCTGGAAACGGCAGATATTGCCATCAAAGCAGCGCAGACCGGACATATGGTGTTCTCAACACTGCATACCAACGATGCTCCCGCAACCTTAACCCGCCTCATGAATATGGGCGTAGCACCGTTTAACATTGCCTCTTCCATTATTCTGATTACAGCACAGCGACTCGCCCGTCGCTTATGCACCTGCAAACGACCTACCGTCATTCTTGATGAGGTTCTGATACAAGCAGGCTTCAAGGAAGAGGATCTGGATGGAAGCTGGAAGCCTTATGAGCCAGTAGGTTGCGACAGATGTAACGGCGGCGGTTATAAAGGACGCGTCGGCATTTATCAATTAATGCCGATATCAGAATCCATAGAACGCATTATTCTTGCCAGCGGCAGCGCAATGGAAATTGAAGAACAGGCACAACGTGAAGGCATCAGAAACCTTCGGCAATCCGGTTTATTGAAAGTCAAACAGGGATTGACCAGTCTTGAGGAGGTATTAGGATGCACAAACGAATAACCGGAGAGCAGGCATATGGCAACTAATTCCGCGAAAACATCCAAACCTGTGCATGTAAAAGAAATTCTGTATGCGTGGGAAGGAAAAGATAAGTTAGGCAAAACGGTACGTGGTGAAATGCGTGCTGGTGGTGAAGCGATTGTCAACGTGACGCTGCGCCGACAAGGCATATTAGTCACTAAATTAAAGAAAAAATCTTATAGCTCTGGCAAAAAAATTACGGATGCCGATATCACCTTATTTACCAGACAACTGGCAACAATGATGAAGGCGGGTGTGCCACTTCTGCAATCTTTTGATATTGTCGCCAAGGGTAACGCAAACCCATCTGTCGCCAAGTTACTACAAGATATACGGGGAGACGTTGAAACTGGTACCAGTCTGAATCAGGCTTTTCGCAAGTTTCCACTGTACTTTGACCCATTGTTTTGCAATTTGGTCGGTGCTGGTGAGCAAGCCGGTATTCTTGAAGATTTGCTGACGCGTCTGGCCATTTACAAAGAAAAAACTCTGGCAATCAAGAAAAAAATTAAATCCGCGCTGACTTATCCGATAGCAATCTTGTCGATCGCCTTTATTGTTACTGCAGTGATCATGATCTGGGTTGTGCCTGCATTTAAACAAGTATTTACCAGCTTTGGCGCAGATCTGCCAGCGCCTACACTCATTGTTATGGCGATATCCGATTTTTTTGTACAGTACTGGTACATCATTTTCGGCAGTTTATTTGGTGGTATTTACTTCTTCTTCCAGTCCTGGCAAAGATCTCTGAGTATGCAGCGCACCATGGATAAATTACTTCTGCAAGCACCAATATTTGGTGAGGTCATTAGAAAAGCAACTATTGCACGCTGGACAAGAACATTGGCAACCATGTTCGCTGCCGGTGTTCCTTTAGTTGAATCTCTGGATTCAGTAGGTGGGGCCGCAGGCAATGCAGTTTATCTGGATGCGACCATTAAAATTCAAACCGAAGTCAGTACTGGTACCAGCCTCACCGTTGCCATGGAAAACTCTAATGTTTTTCCTAACATGGTGACGCAGATGGTGGCGATTGGTGAAGAGTCAGGCTCTCTGGATAATATGCTGGGCAAAGTAGCCGATTTTTATGAAGAAGAAGTCGATGAAGCTGTCGCACAGTTATCTAGTCTGATGGAGCCAATTATCATGTCGATTCTGGGTATTATTATTGGTGGCTTGGTTGTTGCCATGTATCTGCCAATCTTCAAACTGGGCGCGGTAGTCTGACGATGATGGAACTGATTTTATTTGCGCAGGCTGGGGATCTGTTTTCCAGCCTGTCATTTGGTCTGTTTGGTCTGATGATTGGTAGCTTTCTGAACGTCGTCATTTATCGTTTGCCCAAAATGATGCAAAGGGAATCCGATAATTACGTAGCAAGCGAGAGCGGTAAAACGCTGCCTCATACAGAACGCTTTAATCTGATGATTCCTCGTTCTGCCTGTCCGCAATGTGGGCACCAGATTACGGCGGCAGAGAACATTCCGGTGCTGAGCTATCTTTTTATCGGTGGTAAATGTACAGGATGTAAAACGCCGATCTCAATTCGTTACCCGGTGATAGAACTGATCACCGGCACATTATCAGCAGCATTAATCTGGCATTTTGGTAGCGGCATTACGGGTTTGGGATCGCTGGTTTTTTGCTGGTTCTTGATTGCGATGACAATGATCGATGCCGA
This sequence comes from Undibacterium sp. SXout7W, assembly GCF_049339385.1. Classification (NCBI taxonomy): domain Bacteria; kingdom Pseudomonadati; phylum Pseudomonadota; class Betaproteobacteria; order Burkholderiales; family Oxalobacteraceae; genus Undibacterium; species Undibacterium sp. SXout7W. The sequence goes on from NZ_JBMPPF010000003.1 coordinate 252,142, forward strand.
CACACAATTATTACCCGATGACCTGACACTACCTTTACTGTGGTGTGGCTTGTTAATTAACTTACATGGAACCTTTGCGACCTTGCCAGATGCGGTCATAGGCGCTGTTGCAGGGTATATGGCATTGTGGCTGGTGTTTTGGGCGTTTAAACTCATTACTGGCAAAGAAGGTATGGGCTACGGTGATTTTAAATTACTAGCTGCGCTCGGGGCTTGGATGGGCTGGTCCATGTTACCCGCTATCATTTTAATCTCTTCCGTTGTTGGAGCCATTGTTGGCATTATCATGATCATGGCAAAAAACCTGGGTCGCGATACGCCACTGCCGTTTGGCCCTTATCTGGCAGCGGCTGGACTGATAACATTAATCTGGGGCAAGCAGTTAACAGGACTGTATCTGGGGATGCTGTGATGTCGACAGCATTTTCACTCGGATTGACTGGCGGTATCGGCAGCGGGAAAACGACTGTTGCTAATATATTCGCAAAGCTTGGCGCCACGATCATTGATACGGATGAAATTGCCCATCAATTGACGGCACCAGGAGGAAAAGCAATCCCACAAATTCTCGCTGAGTTTGGTGCTGATAGCATTAATGCCGACGGTGCAATGAATAGAGTGACAATGCGGGAACGCGTCTTTACGGATATTACTCAAAAGCAAAAACTCGAACAAATCCTGCATCCACTCATACGACAGGAAACAGAACTGGCTGCGAGTAAAGCAGATGGTGATTACACCATCTTTGTCGTCCCACTACTGGTCGAGTCCGGCAACTGGAAAAATCGTGTGTCTCGTGTACTCGTCGTAGATTGCGACGAAAACACACAGATACAACGCGTCATCAGCAGAAATGGCCTGACTGAAACTCAGGTACGAGCCATCATGCAAGCGCAAGCCAGCCGTCAACAAAGACTCGCTGCGGCAGATGATGTTATCGTCAACGAGGGAGATATTTCTTCTATACAGACGAAAATTAACCAGTTGCACCAGAATTATCGACGCCTTGCAGGACTGATATCAGCAAGAAACGGCTAAACCTCAAAGTAACGAACCAGTCCATGAACCAATTACACGATATTTGCACATGATGTTTGTCTTTTCGCACGGTATGGTTCAGAATCACGAGAGGCTAGCGTTGGCACTAATTTTGACAGGAAAACTATTTTGATTGTTTACGAATACCCTTTCAACGAGCGTATTCGCACGTTATTGCGGCTGGAAGACTTGTACGAGAAATTTACGTTTTTTCTTCATCAATCTGATCCCATGCAGCATCACGTTGCCCTTGCCACCATTTTCGAAATGCTGGAAGTCGCTGGCCGCGCTGATCTTAAGTCTGACTTATTGCAAGAATTAGAAAGACAAAAACATACTTTGATCAGCTTCAAAAGCAATCCTAATGTGCAAGCAGAAATGCTGGACAAAGTGCTGGAAGACGTAGACAAAGCCAGCACGGCACTTGTGGCATGTACAGGAAAAACTGGTCAGAACGTGCGTGATAATGAATGGCTGATGAGTATTCGAGGCCGCACCATCATCCCCGGTGGCGCCTGTGAATTTGATCTGCCCAGCTATCATGCATGGCAAAAAAATCCTGCAGAAAAACGCTTTGCTGACATCTCCGCCTGGTTTGCGCCTATCGCTCCATTGTTTGTTGCCATTAATGTCGTTCTGCGCTTATTACGGGAATCAGGAACTACCAGTAAGGTCATCGCTCAGGCAGGAAGTTATCAGCAAATGCTGCAAGGAAAAATCTACCAGTTACTACGCGTCAGTGTGGCGCAGGATCTGGGAGCAATTCCTGAAATTTCGGCGAATAAATATATGTTATGGATACGCTATATGTCACAAGATGGTGACATGAAGCCCAAGGCTTTCGAAAGCGATATCCCGTTTGATCTGACTCTCTGTAATTTTTAAATATGGCTACGTTTGTCGATTGCCCCACTTGCAAAAAAAAGGTGGAGTGGACACAGGAAAACCGCTGGCGACCATTTTGTTCAGAGCGCTGTAAACAGATTGATCTGGGGGCATGGGCAGAAGAGAAATATACGATTCCTGCTGTCAATCTTCCGGAAGACCCTGAAGAATTACATTAAATTCGCAGTACCAAAGTTATTGCACGGCATTCAGCGTTTTTGCGGAATCCCGTATTTGCGTAATTTGGTTGCAATCATAGAATGCGATGTTTCCAATCTGGCGGCCAGTTTGCGACTGGAGGGATATTGCGGATACAGCTTCTCCAGCAAAGATTTTTCAAAAGCACTGACAGATAAATCCCAACTTTCCGTCGCATCCAGATTCACTTCATCTGCAATGATGCTCCCCTCCGCCCAGTCGAGATCGGCTGCATCCAGAACACGCTGATCCGACATAGTAATTGCCCTGAATACAACATTTTGTAGCTGTCTGACATTTCCCGACCAGTTATTCGATACCAGTGCGGCACAGGCTGCAGAATTCAAGCGACAGACCGGTTTTTGCGCCTGCGTGCAGGCTCGCTCGATGAAGTGACGAGCCAGCAATAATATATCGTCTGGTCGCTCTCTTAATGCGGGCATTTCCAGATGCAACACGTTCAGCCGATAAAAAAGGTCTTCGCGAAACGTGCCTTCCTGCACCATCTTACGCAGATTCCGGTGTGTCGCGCTGATGATTCTCACATTCACTTTGACTTCTTTATCACTACCGATACGACGGAATTTTCCATCATTTAAAAACCGTAGTAATTTCGCTTGCAAATACATCGACATTTCGCCGATTTCATCCAGAAACACTGTACCGCCGTCCGCCATCTCGAACAAACCCGGCTTGCCGCCGCGCTGAGCGCCGGTAAAGGCGCCTGACATATATCCAAATAATTCACTCTCGGCCAGACTCTCAGGCAGAGCAGCACAGTTCAGTTCAAGAAACGGAGCACTACTTCTGGCGCTGGTTCCGTGACACGCTTGCGCCAGTAATTCTTTACCTGTTCCGGTTTCTCCGGTAATCAGCAAAGGTGCGTCCACGATAGCCATGCGAGCAGCGCGTGCTTTCAGGGCAAGTATCTGCTCCGATTCACCAATAATGAAATGAAAGCCACTACCTTCTGAATGTTGAAGTGCATGCAAACGCCCCCCCATTCTGGTCGGGGCATGCAAGGTCAATACTGCACCGACTGATTTGCCTAATTGCGCCGCATCTGTACTGATGGGCTCAGAGACTGGCGTCACATCCATAAAAAACGGCTCGCCTTTGAGCATCACTTCGCGAGTGGGCATGCGAAAGCCGTTTTGTATCAATTCCTCCTGAATGCCGATATCATCCAGCACTTCGCTGAGACTGCGCTGGCACAACACGCTTTCACTGACGCCTGCCACCGCCGCCGCCGCCGCATTGGCAATCACCAGATCACCATGACCATCAATAGCCAATACTGGATCTTCCATTACTGCCATCATGGTATCGAGATTCAGACGACGACGTATGCCGGGCAACACATCCAGCACTTTAATCTCGCTTACTCCCCTTACCTGCTGGCAATCTGCCTGCAAGGACGGCAACATAAATTCCAACAGCTCAGGGCTATCGATATAAATATACGGAGGATCAACCTCAACAGCGGCAACGTTGAGCCCGCGACGAGCGAGCACAGCCAGTATTTCATGCGCAATGCCAACCCGGTCTTTAAATTGAATACTAATACGCATGAATGGTAGGGTAATGAATCAGGACTGACGCAAAATTGAACCGGTAAAGCATGGCGATGAAAGTGGCACAATCAATTACCAGACAATAAACTCTCACGCGCTACTAGCGCGATTTTGCGTCCATCCTGAAAAGATTAATACGGCTCTGGGATATAGCCTCGAGGTCTGGCGTGCTGCCGACGATAAGACGTTGTGGAAGCCAGGCCACGCAAACGCCCCAGATCAAATTGTTCCAGTTGCTGAACAACCACGCGGTTGACTGTCATCTTCACCTGCATCATCAACAAGTCAACGCTATGCTGGCCTGCACTGCGCAACTGACGAACTTCCGGATCAAATTCAGTATCCGTTTCCTCAGTCATTTCCGGCGCATTTTTCTCCAAAGCAATTTCTTCGGCACGTACAAAACAACGATAAACGTCACCTAACGTGATGATGCCATTACAATCTCTGCAATGCCAGGCATCTTTTTCTTTCAGGTCCCGCCCAACCAGACCATCTTTGCTCAACGTCGATAAAATCGAACGAATTACACGAGGCGTTTTACCGGTAATCTGCGCCAGATTACTCACCGTTGCCGTACGTGGCATCACCATGACAATCTGCGCCAGCAATTCAATCGCCGTGTAAAACCGCGTGTTGAGGTTAGCATCAGAAAATACCTGCGTTGAAGAAATCAATTGTTCAAACTGGTTCATGCCAACTCCTTAGAGACAATAATCGGACGATTAACGCTGCCATAACGATCCATAAACAAACCTTCGGTTGAAATTGCTGGACGCTTACCTGAAACCACATCCGCGATAAACTGACCTGAGCCACATGCCATAGTCCAGCCTAGTGTTCCGTGGCCAGTATTGAGGAATAAGTTCCGGTATGGCGTAGGGCCAATCACTGGTGTACCGTCTGGTGTCATCGGACGCAAACCAGTCCAGAATTCGGCCTTGGCCACATCACCACTGTCAGGGAACAAATCCGTGACAGAATGCTCGAGCGTGGCACGACGATCAGCGCGCAAATCAAGATTGTAGCCAGCGATTTCGGCCGTACCGCCGACACGGATGCGGTCACCCAGACGAGTAATGGCAACTTTATAAGTTTCATCCATGACCGTCGATTCCGGTGCGCGGGAAGCGTCGGTAATCGGCACGGTAATTGAATAACCTTTGATCGGATATACTGGGATATGGATATCGAGTTCGCGCAAGAGGATAGGCGAGTAGCTTCCGAGTGCCAAGACAAAGGTATCGGCCTTGAACTCACCGGCCGATGTCATCACAGAAGTGACTTTATCGCCCTGACGCACCAGTCGTTCAATACTGGTACCGTATTTAAACTGCACGCCCAGACCTTCCGCAAGTTTGGCCAGATTTTGCGTAAATTTCAGGCAATCTCCAGTCTCGTCGCCTGGCAAACGCAACGCACCGACAAATTTTTCCTGAACATGTGCCAGCGCAGGCTCTACTTTCAGGCAACCGGCCTTATCCAGCGTCTCGTAGGGCACATCGTATTGTTTCAGGATCGCGATATCAGCCGCCGATGCATCCAGCTGCTGCTGATTACGAAATAACTGCAAAGTGCCCTGAGTACGCTCATCGTAACGAATACCGGTATCTTCGCGTAGCTGTTCGAGCACATCGCGACTATATTCCGCCATTCGCAGCATGCGTCCTTTGTTAATACCGTAACGCTTGGTAGTACAGTTCATCAGCATCTGAGTCACCCAACGCCACATGGCTGGATCCAGGCTTGGACGTATCGCTAAAGGGCTATGCTGCATCATCAGCCACTTAATCGCTTTCAATGGAATACCGGGGCCAGCCCAAGGTGCGGAATATCCCGGTGACACTTCACCGGCATTGCCGTAACTGGTTTCCAGACCTGCGCCAGGCTGGCGATCAATCACCGTCACTTCGTGACCGGCTTTAGCAAGAAAATATGCGGATGCAGTGCCGATGACGCCCGCTCCCAAGATGACTACTTTCATTATCGTTCTCTCCGGACTGCTGATTTAAGCGTTAGTTTGATGGGAAATCGTGGTTGAGGAATCTGAGTATTCACGCTGATAGCGCAAACCCAGACTGGTCAGAATTTCGTAGCCGATGGTATTGGCTTTGGCAGCAACCTGATCTACGGTGTTGGTCGCTGAAATCAGATCGACCAGCGCCCCCGGTTGCAAATGTGCAGCGTCGATCTGGCTGACATCAAGAGTGATCGTATCCATCGACACATTGCCAACCATTGGTACGGTCTTGCCTGCAATTTCGGCAACACCACGGTTGCTGAGACTGCGCATCCAGCCGTCTGCATAGCCGACGGCCACGGTCGCAATACGACTTGGTTTCTGACTACGCCAGGTTAAACCGTAACCAACGCCTGTATCCGCTGGAATGTCACGCGTCTGAATAATCCGTCCTTGCAGATGCGCTACAGCCTTCAGAGGATTGGGTTGACCTGCGACAGGTGCAACACCGTACAACGCGGCACCCGGACGAGCCAGATCAAAATGAAAATCCGTGCCCAGAAAAATACCGGAAGAATTGGCAAAACTTGCACCGCATGTAGGTAATCGGGAACGTAAAGCTTGAAATGTATGTAACTGAGAACGATTCATCGGGTGCGACTGATCTTCAGCACAAGACAAATGACTCATCAAAAACTGGATGTCAATACCACTCGATAACTCCGGATTAGCGACCCAATCATTGACTTCTTGTGTCGACAGTCCCATACGAGACATGCCGGTGTCGAGCTGCACGATCGCAGGCAATTGTTGTTGGCGGCTCGCAGCCAGCTCACGCCAGGCAGATATTTGCTGCGCGCTGTTGAGCACAGGAATACAGCGATGTTCCAGAAATTCTGCTTCGTAACCGACAGGAGAGCCGTGCATCACATAAATGGCAGCATCCAATGACAGGTGAGGACGTAAAACAATGGCTTCTTCCAGATGGGCGACAAAGAAATGCCGGCAACCCTCTTCGAACAACACTCTGGATATCTCGACAACACCCAGTCCGTAAGCATCCGCCTTCACCGCAGCACCGCACTTTGCCGTGCCGAGCATCTTACTCAAGAGGCGATAGTTATCTCGAACCGCCTGTAAATCAATTCGCAGGATCGCACCAGCTCTGCCAGCCACATATTGCATAGTTTCAACACTCCATCGCATTTTAGGGAATTGCGATTCGTAGTAGCAATCAGCGTGCCACAAAATTTTATTGAAAAAATTCAACGACTTATAAAATTTTCGTTGGATTCAAGAAAAAAATCGTATCAAATTCAATACAGACAATATTTCATTAATATGAAATATATTGAAATTTACCTCTATACAGCGCTTTAAACTGAGCTTTGTATTCATTTTCTTACACTGTATTATTTTCAATACAGTGTAATTAAATCCGACAGCAAATGATTAGCGCAGTCGGCAAAATAGCAGACAATCTGGGAAAAGGTGAGAAAAGTTGCGTTAAAAAGACAGGGAAATGTCGAGACTTGACAGCAAAGAAGAGTTCGGCAGGGTGTCCCGCCGAATTAAGATGCACAAAAACCGAGATGGGCATGAACCCAATTTGGTGCAGTGCGACAACAAAATATCATTATCAAAATAACTATAAAATTAACTCTGAATGATTTTTGTCGCGCAGCAAATCCAGCCACTCCAATAAAGGAATTGTTGCCGGCAATAAAGGGGACACAGCAAAACTGCCTTGCCAGGCAAATGCCTGTCCTTCCAGGCTTTGCGGCTCACCTTGCCAATCCCGGCTAATGTAAAAATGCAAACGCACATGCGCATGAGGATACACATACTCCACACCACACCAAGGATCCGCAGCGAGAATATGAATGCCTAACTCCTCAACGAACTCGCGCTTCAACGCCTCCAGAATGGATTCGCCGGATTCGACTTTACCACCGGGAAACTCCCAATATCCTTCATAGGGTTTTCCTGCGGGGCGTTGACCAAGCAATACGTCGCCGTTCGGCTTCATCAAAATGCCAACGGCAACATCAACAGGTTTTGCCGTCATCTTATTGCTCGGCCAGACGACCCGCATAGTCGCGGGCAAATTGCCATGCAACACGACCGGAGCGTGAGCCGCGCTGCAAGGCCCAGCGTAAAGCATCGCCACGCGCTGCCTCTGCCTGAGTTGCGTCACAGCCCATATCGTTGAGCCAGTAAGCGACGATATCGAGATAATCGTCTTGCTTGAATGGATAAAACGATATCCACAACCCAAAACGCTCAGACAAAGATATTTTTTCTTCTACCGTTTCGCTTGGATGTAAATCATCATCGTCGACATGTTTATAGCCAAGATTGTCAGAGGCTTTTTCTGGCAACAGATGGCGGCGATTAGAGGTGGCATAAATCAACACGTTATCCGATTGCGCCGAAATACTGCCGTCGAGTGCAACCTTCAGCGCCTTATAACCCGCCTCGCCTTCTTCAAAGGAAAGGTCGTCGCAAAAAATGATAAAGCGTTCAGGACGGCTGGCAACCAGATCGACAATATCCGGCAAATCCGCCAGATCAGATTTATCGACCTCGATCAGACGCAAGCCCTGATCTGCAAACTGGTTCAGACAAGCCTTGATCAGCGAAGACTTACCTGTACCCCGCGCCCCCGTCAACAGGACATTATTGGCCGGCTTGCCATGAATAAACTGGCGGGTATTCTGCTCGATCTGCCGTTTTTGTATGTCGACATGACACAAATCAGCCAGCGCAATCGCCGATGCATGACGCACTACTTGCAAAAAACCCTGGCCACCACGTTTGCGCCAACGAAAAGCAACGCCCAGATGCCAGTCAGGTGCAGGATGAGCGACTGGTAACAAGGTTTCCAGGCGGTTCAGCAAATGCTCGGCACGCAATAAAAATTGATCTAACTGAGTCATGGCATCACATCTTATGAACGATAATCGGCATTGATCGACACATAGTCATGCGACAGATCGCAAGTCCAGACCGTTGTCGCAGCGTCACCACGAGCCAGCTTTACACGAATGGTGATCTCGCTTTGCTTCATGACGCGCTGACCATCTTCTTCACGATAATCGGGATTACGTCCACCATTTTTTGCCACCCAGACATCATCGAGGTAGAGGTTCAGCTTGCTGACATCCAGATCGGTCACTCCAGCATAGCCAATCGCGGCAAGAATGCGACCCAGATTTGGATCGGAGGCGAAAAAAGCGGTTTTGACCAGTGGTGAATGAGCAATGGAATAGGCGATTTTTCTGCATTCTTCAACGTCGCGTCCCTCTTCTACTGCAATGCTGATGAATTTGGTGGCACCTTCACCATCACGAATAATCATGTGCGCCAGCTTTTGCGACAGCGCAACGACGGCCTCTGCCAGGGCAGCATATTCCGGCGTATCAATGTCATTGATCTCAACATCCGACGCGCCTGTCGCAATCAGCATGAAAGAATCATTGGTCGATGTGTCGCCATCGATGGTGATGCAATTGAAGGACTTATCGGCAGCTTGTTTAACCAGATGATCCAGCACCGATTGTGCGACTTTTGCATCGAAAGCGAGATAACCCAGCATGGTGGCCATGTTGGGTTTGATCATGCCGGCGCCTTTACTGATACCCGTCAGCGTCACTAACTTGCCGCCGATTGTGACCGTCGCGGATGCCGCCTTCGGTTGCGTATCAGTAGTCATGATTGCTTCGGCCGCCTCAAACCAGTGATGTTCACTCAGATTGGCAATCGCTTGCGGCAAACCAGCGACCAGGCGATCAACTGGCAAGGGTTCCAGAATCACACCAGTAGAAAATGGCAAAATGTGTGCGGCTTCGCATCCCAGCAAATCGGCCAGTGCGGCGCAAGTGGCGTTGGCAGCAGCCAGACCTGCATCGCCTGTTCCTGCATTCGCATTTCCTGTATTCACGACCAATGCGCGGATGGTACCGGAAGTCATATGCAGACCATCCAGATGGGCTTTACAGACCTGCACCGGTGCGGCACAAAAGCGATTCGTCGTGAATACGCCGGCAACGGTTGCAGTTGGTGCCAGCTCCATGACGAGCACGTCTTTGCGGTTTGCCTTGCGAATGCCTGCCTCCGCATATCCAAGACGAATACCGGCAACCGGTTTCAAGTCAGCAGCAACAGGAATAGGAGAATTGACGGCCATGATAAGTTCCTTGGAATGAAATCGAGCCGTCATTGTAGGGCATTTTGCTGCGCTGCGATGCTGTTTGCATGATCGCAAACAGGTTAACTGTCAGTTCGTGATCATGTCATAACAGCGTCACGGCAGAGTCACAAATACGTCACGAACGTGTTGTATCGGTACACCTTTATTCGCCACCAGCGCGCACTCGGCATTCTTTTGACTGCACCCTGAGCGTGGACGGTGAACTGTAAAACACCGCCAACACGTCACGATAACTGTCTGGCGTAATGTTCAAGATGCTGATCAGTGCTGCCAAACTGCAATTCAATCGCCATCAGTCGCTTAAAGTAATGACTGACATCAAGTTCATCCGTCACGCCCATACCGCCATGCAGTTGCACGGCCTGCTGTCCGACGAAACGACATGCTTGCCCGATCACGACTTTTGCGGCAGACAAGGCAAGGCTGCGTGCTTCCGGATCAGGATCGTCGGCGGACATGGCGGCCAGATAACTCATGGATCTGGCTTGTTCGATATGCAATACCATATCTGCCATCCGATGCTGCAATGCCTGAAATTGGCCGATAGCTGTCCCGAACTGGCGACGATTTTTGGTGTATTCCACGGTCGCTGCCAGTAATTTATCCAACGCGCCGACCGCCTCCGCGCAGACGGCTGCTAATCCTATATCCAGCACCTGACTGATCTGCGCGGACGCATCCGTCAGCGACAAGCGTTGTGCATCCGCTACCAGCACCTGTTCCAGCCGGACTTCGCTGGCAGCGATGCTGTCGACGGTGGAGTACGACGTGAGGCGCAGGCCGGGCGCATCGCGCGGCACCAGAAATACTGCCAGCTCTGCTGTTGAAGTCGAAGTTGAAGTTGAAGTTGAAGTTGAAGTTGAAGTTGAAGTGACGGAAGTTTGTGGCGATGCCGATGTGAGCACTGCTGTAACCAGCAGATGATCAGCGCAAGCGGCGTGTGATACCAGGCACTTATGTCCTTGCAAGCGATAGCCGCCATCTATCTGTGTAGCACGCGTCGTCACCGCCAGACGATCGAAGCGAGTGGCGGGCTCATCATGTGCCACGACAACAATCTGTTCGCCACTGGCTAAGGCTGGCAACAAACCGGCACGCTGCTCTTCTGATCCAAGCGAAGCAATCAATCTGCTCGCCATCACCGCGCTGGCAAGAAACGGCTCCAGCACCAGTGATTCACCGATCGCGCCCATCACCAGCAGCGTATCAATACCATTGCCACCGATACCGCCATCCTGTTCTGGAATCAACAGGGAGAGCAGCCCCAGATCGGCAAACCCTTGCCAGATATCGGGATGACATCCCTGTGCAGATGTCCGCTGTAACGCACGGCGCGCTTCAAAATGATATTCATGCGACAGAAAACGGCGCGTTGCCTCTTGCAACATCAGTTGTTCCTGAGAAAAGCTAAAGTCCATTGTGTGCTCCTACAAACCGATGATCATCTGGGCGATGATATTTTTCTGAATTTCATTTGACCCGCCATAAATCGACAGCTTGCGCATGTTCAGATAATTGGCAGCCAAAGAAGTGGCATAGGACGGGCCGACAGGATCGCCACTGAATCCCAGCTCCATCGCCTCGCGGCGCAATGGCAGAGCATAGGTGCCGACGACCTGCGTCAGTAATTCTGTGATCGCCTGCTGGATTTCAGTGCCTTTGATTTTCAATATCGATGCCTCCGGCCCCGGCGCACGTTGCTGCTGCTCAGCAGACAAGACGCGCAGATTGGTAATTTCCAGTGCGGTCAGATCAATTTCTATCTGGGCGATACGAGCGGCGAACAAGGGGTCTTTTAACAAAGGCTGACCATGCTTGATTTCCTGCTTCGCCAATTTTTTCAGGCGCGCCAGTTCGCGCTTGGCAATGCCGATGCCAGCAATATTGGTACGCTCATGCCCCAACAGAAATTTGGCATACGTCCAGCCCTGATTTTCGGTGCCGATCAGGTTATCTGCTGGCACACGTACATTGTCCAGCCAGACTTCATTGACTTCATGTGCGCCATCCATGCTGATGATAGGACGCACCGACACACCTGGCGATGTCATATCAATCAGCAAAAACGAAATCCCGCGTTGCGGTTTGACCTCATTGTCGGTACGCACCAGGCAAAAAATCCAGTCCGCGTATTGTGCCAGTGTGGTCCAGGTTTTCTGACCATTGACCAGATAATAGTGTCCGTCGTCGTCAACGCCACGTACTGCGCTGGTCTTCACCGAGGCAAGATCAGAGCCGGAGCCTGGCTCGGAATAGCCCTGACACCACCACTTCTGGCCAGAGATGATGTCCGGCAAAAAGCGCTGCTGCTGTTCGGCAGAACCAAATTCCATCAGTACCGGCGCCACCATCTTGGTGCCGAATGGCGGCAGACGCGGCGCACCCGCTGCCGCGCACTCCTCTTCAAAAATATACTTCTGCACCGCACTCCAGCCGGTTCCACCGAATTGCTGCGGCCAGCTGACAGCACCCCAGCCTTTTGCATGCAGGATTTTTTGCCAGCCAACGTAATCGTCTCTTGTCAGGATCAGACCATTCAACACTTTCTCGCGCAAGGCTGAAGGTAAGGAGGATTGCAGAAAGTCTTGCACCTCGCGGCGAAAACGCTGGTCTGCTTCGGTGAAATTCAGATTCATAACGCGTACACAGTCATCAGAAGAAAAAGCAACATAAGGAATGAAGAGTGTCTGAAATTAATATCCCAACAACATACTATCGCCGATGGGCAAGCTAGTGAGTAACATGCTATTCTGCATTGCAGAATTATGTTCCGCTATGCAATCTACAATGTAAAAGCTGTGATAAAAACCGTCAAGCCATTGATCAATCACAATGCAGCGACAACCATTGAACGACGATGATTCAGTGGCGTATAAATGACCCCTCATTCATGCAAAAAAGCAGCAATAAAGACGAATCAACCTATACTCCCCCTGTTTTTTAGTCAAAATAGCGTACCGTCCTTATATTTAAAGCACAGAAAAAATATACTCCCCTGAGTATTTCAAGAAGGAATATCGGCAATGAATACGAATAGCAAAGAAGATCGCCACTTTGTTACCGCACTGGCACGTGGGCTCGAAGTCCTGGCCTGTTTCCGTTCTGCAGACAAAGCGCTGGGCAACAACGATATTGCGAAACGATGCCAACTACCCAAATCAACGGTATCGCGTCTGACCTATACGCTGACCAAGCTCGGTTACCTGAATTACCTGCCGCATCAAGGTCAATATGCGCTGGGTTCTGCAACGCTGGCGCTGGGCAGTGCCATGATTGCGCGTATGGATGTCCGCCAACTGGCACGCCCGCTGATGCAGGAGCTGGCAGATTTTTCGCAGGGGATGGTGTCGCTGGGAATGCGCGACAAACTCAGCATGATTTATATCGAAAACTGCCGCAGCCAAACCGCACTGACACTGAGTCTGGATGTCGGCTCGCGGATTCCTGTCGCGACCACAGCAATGGGACGCGCTTTCATCGCACAACTGAGCGCAGCACATCAACAGCAAGTATTGGCAGATATTGCCGAGGCAGAACCAGCACGCTGGCCACAGTTGCAGAGCGAAATACAACAGGCTCTGCAAGAGTATGCTGAGCTTGGATGCTGTACGTCATTTGGCCAGTGGCAACCTGAAGTAAATGCCATTGCCGTGGCGTTTTCCCCCGGCCCCGGAATGATGCCAATGGCGATCAATTGCGGCGGGCCCTCTTTTGTATTGAAACAAGCATTTCTGATGGAAGAAGTGCGTCCACGACTATGCGATCTGGTGACACAGTTACAGCATCACTTGCGCTGAAACCACGCGGTCAGCACGATGAGCGCTCTGGGTGTGCGCGTAGTATGAGTCTTATGAGTCTTATGAGTCTTATGAGTCTTATGAGTCTTATGAGTGCTCTGAGCCTTGTGAGACTGATCAAGCTGACCTTGTAAGTCGTGAACGGAACAACATAAAAAAAAGGGGCGAAAATCGCCCCTTTTTACATCATGCAGCATCCGCGTTAAGCCAGCTTGCCATGACATTGCTTGTACTTTTTACCACTACCGCAAGGGCATGGATCATTACGTCCGACTTTCAGCCCGTAACTCAATTCAGACTGGGCTGAATCTGCTGCGGCCACGGCCGCCGGTGCCAGCATTTCCTCTGGAGAGGCATCGGCATCGAAATCAGCGTGCTGATAATGGATATTCTCGACTTGAGATTGCGCCATTTGCTCTTCTGCTGCTTCAATTTCTTCACGCGACTGGATGCGTACTGTCACGACCGTACGAACCACTTCGTTTTTAATCAGGTCCAGCATCTGACCAAATAATTCGAAGGCTTCGCGCTTGTATTCCTGCTTAGGATTTTTTTGTGCATAGCCACGCAAATGAATACCCTGGCGCAGGTGATCCAGCGCTGCCAGATGTTCACGCCAATGACTATCAATACTTTGCAGCATCACACTGCGTTCAAAACCGGCAAAAGATTCTTTACCGACCAGCGCCGTTTTTGCCTCATACGCGGTATTGGCGGCTTCTTGCACACGGGTCAGGATATCGTCATCAGTCAGGTTAGGCTCATCCGACAACATTTTTACCAGCGGCAAATCAAGCGCCCATTCATTTGCCAGCACTGCTTCCAGCGACGGAATATCCCATTGCTCTTCGACAGATTGCGCAGGCACGTAGGTGCGCACCACATCTTCAAACATGCCATTGCGCAGAGAGGCGACCAACTCGGTCATATCATGCGCTTCCAGCAATTCGTTACGCTGCTGATAAATGACTTTACGCTGATCGTTGGCCACGTCATCGTATTCCAGTAATTGCTTACGGATATCGAAGTTACGTGCTTCTACTTTGCGTTGTGCCGATTCGATCGAGCGTGAAACGATACCGGCCTCGATAGGCTCGCCTTCCGGCATTTTCAGTCTGTCCATGATCGCGCGCACGCGGTCGCCGGCAAATATGCGCAGCAACTGATCATCCAGTGACAGGTAGAAACGACTGGAACCAGGATCACCCTGACGACCGGAACGACCACGCAGCTGATTATCGACGCGGCGTGACTCATGGCGCTCGGTACCGATGATATGCAAGCCGCCAGCATTAACGACGTGCTCATTCAGCGATTTCCATTCATCGCGCAATTGTTGCGCCTGCGCCTGCTTGTCCGCATCCGACAATGCCGGATTCGCTTCAATCAACTGCACTTGCTTGGCCACATTACCACCCAGAACGATATCCGTACCACGCCCGGCCATGTTGGTCGCAATCGTGATCGCCTTTGGTCGTCCTGCCTGTGCAATGATTTCCGCTTCGCGCGCATGCTGTTTCGCGTTCAGCACGTTATGCGGTAATTTTGCTTTATTCAGAATGTCGGATAACAATTCAGAATTTTCAATCGACGTCGTGCCGACCAGTACCGGCTGACCGCGCTCATAACAATCCTGTATATCCTTGAGCATCGCGCCGTATTTTTCGCCCGCCGTTTTATAGACCTGATCCTGACGATCTTTGCGCTGCGAAGGACGATTAGGTGGAATAACAACGGTTTCGAGTCCGTAGATTTCCTGGAATTCATACGCCTCTGTATCCGCCGTGCCCGTCATACCGGACAATTTGGCATACATGCGGAAATAGTTCTGGAATGTGATCGACGCCAGCGTCTGATTCTCGTTCTGAATCTTGACGCCCTCTTTCGCTTCGACCGCCTGATGCAAGCCATCCGACCAGCGACGGCCAGTCATCATACGGCCAGTGAATTCATCAACGATGACGATTTCATCGTCCAGCACCACATAGTGCTGGTCTTTGAAATACAGCGCATGCGCGCGCAAGGCAGCGTACAGGTGATGAATCAGACTGATGTGCGCTGCGTCGTACAGGGACGCGCCTTCCGGCAACAAGCCCATTTGTGTCAGAATCTGTTCTGCTTTATCGTGACCGGCTTCGGTCAGCAATACCTGATGCGCTTTTTCATCTTTGGTGTAATCACCAGGCACTTCAATCTTGCCTTTGCCATCCGGTGTTTCTTCACCGATTTGCAAGGTCAACAGCTTCGGTACTTCATTGATCTTGTAATACAGTTCGGTATGATTTTCAGCCTGACCTGAAATAATCAGCGGTGTGCGGGCTTCGTCAATCAGAATCGAATCGACTTCATCAACGACAGCAAAATTCAGGCTGCGTTGTACGCGATCCTTGGCTTCATACACCATGTTGTCGCGCAGATAGTCGAAACCGAATTCATTATTCGTGCCATACGTAATATCAGAGGTATAGGCTTCCTGCTTGGCATCGTGATCGAGTTGCGACAGATTGATGCCTGTCGTCAGACCCAGCCAGCCATATAATTGGCCCATCCATTCGGCATCGCGCTGTGCCAGGTAATCATTCACCGTGACCACATGCACGCCTTTACCGGACAAGGCATTCAGATAGATAGGCAAAGTACCCATGAGGGTCTTACCTTCACCGGTTCCCATTTCGGCAATTTTTCCGTAATGCAAAACCATACCGCCTATCATCTGCACATCGAAATGGCGCATTTTCAGGACACGCTTGCTGGCCTCACGACAGACAGCAAACGCTTCAACCAACAGGCTGTCTAATGTTGCCCCGCCAGCCACGCGCGCCTTGAATTCGGCAGTCTTGGCCTGCAAGGCCTCATCTGACAAAGCTTCCAGCTGGGGTTCCAATGCGTTAATCTCACGCACTGTTTTTTGGTACTGTTTCAAAAGCCGTTGATTGCGGCTGCCGAATATCTTGGTCAGGAATGACATGCTATGGACGGAAAGTTAATTTCTGAAAAAAGCCGCTGCAAAAAACTTCATTGCACAGCAACAATAGGATAGTTCGCGATTCTACCATGCAGGACTACTCATTAGATCAGTACCGCCTGATCTAATCATGATTGCAATCAATGAGTTGGTGACTAAAACGGCAAACTCAAGCTCATTTCGGGCTGAATGTAGCCAGATTATCCTGATTTGCCTGATTTGCTCCCGCCGACAGGAATTTATGCGGATTTTGCGGTACATCTTTGACTCTGACTTCAAAGTGCAGATGCGCACCTGTGGAGCGACCAGTAGAGCCAATGTCGGCGACATGCTGGCCGCGCTTCACGATATCGCCCAGTTTGACGTAGATTTTAGAGGTATGAGCATAGCGGGTAACAATGTCGCCACCATGATCAATCTCCAGCATATTGCCAAATTGCGGATGATATTCAGCGGCAATCACTACTCCACCGGCAGCAGCGACGATAGGTGTGCCCGTCGGCCCAGAAAAATCGATGCCTTCATGGAATGCGCTTCGCCCCGTAAAAGGATCAAGTCGCCAGCCAAAACCCGATGCATTATAAGCAACGTTCACCGGTTGTATGGTGGGCAAGAGTTTGGATTTAATCTTAAAACCCATCAACTGCGTTTCTACGACATTCAGATAATCGGAACGATGTTCAACATCTTTTGCCATCGCGTCCAGCGCCGCCTGAAATTCAGATAAGTTCAGCTCGGTAGCTGGTGCGGAGGCGACTTCAGGGCCACCACGGCCAGGCAATTCCTTGAAATTGAATTCTTCGGGTTTGACGCCCGCCAGACCTTGCACCCGCTCGCCCAATGCATCCAGACGGATCAGCTGCGCCTGCATTTCACCCAGCTTGGTCGCCATTGCCGCCAGATTTTCTTTGACATAACGGTCTTTTGCCAGCGGATCATCCACATGCACAGCCGGCACCAGTTGTCGCACGAACGGCATATCCGCCCCTGCCAGACGCAATGTCAGCCCAGCCATCAGCGCTCCGCAAAACATACTGACCAACAAAAAAACAAGGAATCCGGCAATCACATGACGCGAGGATAAGGTCACGGATTTTGCTTGCGTAAAACGAGAGTGCATCAGAATAATTTGCATCAACAGGCTCCTGTGAAGACAACGAGCTTTGCCAATCTTGAAGCATGCTGTTTGTGGTATGGTATTGCGCATGTCAACATCGCCAAACCCTCCTTATCGCATCAACATCAAATTCGGCAAAAAACTGACCGGAGCCAGTGATGCCGCAGATTTTTTACGTCGTAACGATAAGATCTCTCCCTTACTGCCCACGATACAACGCAACGCCTCACTGCAAAAAGACTGCGGGGCCATTTTGCCCCCGATGTTTGATAGTTGCGAAGTCATGCAACTGGCTGATGGTCAATTGACGCTCTCATCGCCGAACGCTGCCATTGCCGCCAAACTCAAACAACAGTGTCCAAAATTGCAATCACATCTGCAAGATCGGGGCTGGCAGATTAACGCAATCCGGATCAAAGTACAAGTAAGAAGGGTAGTAGAGAAAGTTGCCCCACAGAAACAATTGGCGCTTCCTGGCAGGGCCTTGCAGGCGTTTGGTGCGTTAGAAAATGCACTTGAAGATACGCCACAAAATGCAGATTTACGCGCAGCGCTACATCATCTGATACAACGCCACCATCTTCCGCGGGATACCGAAAAATAGCTGGCGACTATTTCCACAAAATATACTCAGGTGGAGTATTAATATTAGCCCCTGCATTATTCATGTGGAGAATGGCATTTTAAAGACATACTCCCCCTGAAATCAGACTTGCTCCCATTCCCTTATGCCCAGTTTTGCGTACGAAGGCGGCGCCAGATGCGCCTCATCAAATGTGACGATGTCATAGGCATCAGGCTGCGCCAGCAAAGCACGCAGTAGCTGGTTATTCAAACCATGTCCCGACTTATGCGCGGTATAGCTTGCCAGCAAAGGGTGTCCGATCAGATATAAATCACCGATGGCATCGAGGATTTTATGCCGCACAAATTCATCGTCAAAACGCAAACCGTTGGCATTCAGAATGCGGTATTCATCCATCACGATCGCATTTTCCATTGAGCCGCCGCGCGCCAGACCAATCCCGCGCAGCATTTCTACGTCTTGCATAAAGCCAAACGTGCGTGCTCTCGCTACGTCTTTAACAAAAGACACTTTAGAAAAATCGACCTCTGCTGTCTGCACCGTACCATCCACCGCAGGATGATTAAATTCAATAAAGAAGTGCAGTTTGAAACCATCGAATGGTTCCAACCGCGCCCATTTTTCTGATGCACCACTTCCTTCGCGAATTTCAACGGGCTTTAAAACACGAATGAATTTTTTCGCGGCATTCTGTTCCTGCATGCCGGCTTGCTGCAAAAGATAAACAAAAGAGGAAGCCGAACCATCCATAATCGGAATTTCTTCAGCACTGATGTCGATGTATAGATTGTCAATACCAAGGCCCGCGCAAGCGGACAGCAAGTGCTCTACGGTGGAAACTTTTTCACCGTTATTCGATAAGGTGGACGCCATTCTGGTATCCCCGACATTCAGAGCCTGCGCCGGAAACACGACTGGTGGCTGCAAATCGGTGCGTGTAAATACAATACCGGTATCGACCGGTGCCGGTCGCAATACCAGATCTACTTTGGTGCCTGAGTGCAAACCAACGCCGATGGTTTTAACTTCTTGTTTGATCGTTATTTGTTTTAGCATCCCGCTATTATATCGTGTAGTAGTTGCCCCCCTGCTCCGCTCAGACACGCGCACATATCAAAACAGGATCGCTTGATCACAAAATGCAACATTCAGTCACGCGGCTCATGCCATCATATTCATCATGCCCATCACGAAAAAGCGGCGCATATCATCAACGATATACACCGCTTATCTACAACTCTGAGATACGCCACTGAGTTACTCTTCTTCTCAGAAGCCCACAGTAATGACTGCGGACTCAGCTATGTCAGTTATGCCAGTTGCGCCAGCAAAGTTTCTGCGTTCGACACTTCAAACTTGCCGCCTTCTTCGATATTCAATTGTTTGACCACACCATCCACAGCCAGCAAAGAATAGCGCTGCGAACGTGTACCCATACCGAATCGGCTGAAATCAGCATCCAGACCCAGGGCTTTACTAAATGCCGCATTTCCATCAGCCATCATGCGCACGATGCCAGTCGCTTTTTGATCGCGTCCCCAGGCACCCATGACGAATGCATCATTCACAGAGATACACCAGATTTCATCAACGCCTTTGGCTTTCAAATCAGCCGCATGCGCGACATAACCTGGTACGTGTTGAGCGGAACATGTCGGCGTGTAAGCACCTGGCAAACCAAAAATGGCAATCGTTTTGCCTTTAGTAATTTCCGCCACATTGAACGTGTTCGGGCCGAGCGAACAACCTTCAGCTTCCACTTCAATAAATTCTGCCAGGCTGCCCTCAGGCAAAGTATCGCCAATCTTGATAGTCATGTTTGCTCCTTATTTAATTGATCACGAGTTTGTCTTGCTTACCATCGCCTTGTAATGCACGTTACCCGCACATTTTACCTACTCATATTATCGCGCAGGTTACAAGGTCACATCAGAAGCACCGACTGGGCGCAAGTATGCCTGAGTCTGATGTTTCCTGCTGACCCCGGGAAATATCATCATCAGTGAAAATCAGTAAAAACAAATAGGACTTACTCAACATTGTCCCGGCAAGGCATGGCGACGAAGGCAGCACGGCTTGTACGACAAGGATTCATCGCGCCGCCGGGGCGATTTTGCGTAGTCGAGGCATAAAAAAACCAGCATCGCTCAGTATGCTGGTTTCAATGAAAAAGACTATTGAAAAACGCTAATCTCAGTCTGCTTGTTTGCGCAGGAAAGCTGGGATATCGTAAGTTTCCATGCCATTTTTTTCCAGTGCACGCACAGTTTCGGAAGCTGATTCGCGACGCCATACTGCCGGTTTGCTTAAACCATCAAATCCCGCTGCTGCAGTACCCATGCCATGAGTCACTGTGGTAGTCGCCATTGCTGGTGCGGCCATCATTGGCTCATTATGCGTACCAGTGCGCAGCATCGGAGTCTGTACTAACTGGATATTTTTCTTGCCACGACCCAAGCCTGTTGCCACCACAGTCACACGGATATCATCACCCATTGCATCGTCATAGGCAATACCTTGTGCAATCGATGCATCAGGGGCTGCAAACGCGCGAACTGCTGACATCACTTCGCGAATTTCTTTACCTTTGAGTCCACGGCTGGCAGTCACGTTCACCAATACGCCGCGCGCACCAGACAGATCAATGCCATCCAGCAGCGGAGAAGCAACTGCCTGTTCTGCGGCAATACGCGCACGATCCAGACCTGACGCTGTTGCAGTTCCCATCATGGCCTTACCCTGCTCGCCCATAATCGTCTTGACGTCGTTGAAGTCGACATTGATATGACCAGGAACATTGATGATTTCCGCAATACCCGCAACCGCGTTGTTCAACACATCGTCGGCGTGTTGCAGCCATTCGATCATGCTGTCATCTTCGTAAATTTCTTCCAGCTTTTCATTGAGGATAATGATCAGGGAATCGACATGCTGAGACAACGCGTCCAATCCTTCATCAGCGATATCCATGCATTTTTTGCCTTCGTACGAAAATGGTTTCGATACGACAGCAACAGTCAATGCACCTAATTCTTTTGCGACCTGCGCAACTACCGGAGCAGCTCCTGTGCCGGTACCACCGCCCATACCGGCAGCAATGAACACCATATGAGCACCACGTAATGCATCTTCGATACGTGCGCGGGAGTCTTCTGCCAGCTTGCGACCCACTTCTGGTTTCATCCCTGCACCCAAACCGGTTTCACCGATCTGAATAACATTATGTGCTTTGGACTGTTGCAACGCTTGTGCATCAGTATTGGCTGCAATAAATTCAACGCCGGACACGCCTTTGTTGATCATATGCTGAACCGCATTTCCACCCGCACCACCCACGCCGACAACCTTAATTACGGTGCCTTGTGTGGCGTGATCAACAATATCGAACTCCATCATGACTCCTCCAGGTAGGCAGTTATTAGTCGATAGTGATCACCCGATGTGACGACTAGCGGCTAACAACTGTATATCAGACCATTATAAAATGACTACACCGATTTAGGTACAAAATGCTGACTAAAAATTCCCTAAAAACCACTCTTTCATCCGTTGCCAAACCGCTTTTGCAGAACCTTCCTGTCTTGTCACGAGATGACCACGTAAATACTGCTTCTTCGCTTCCAACAACAACCCTAAAACCGTTGCGTATCGAGGGCTGCGTACCACATCTGCGAGCTGTCCACTGTACGCTGGCATACCCAATCGGGTAGGCTTTAAAAATATATCTTCTGCCATTTCCACCATGCCTGGCATGGCAGCAGAACCACCAGTCAACACAATGCCGGATGACAGTACATCTTCATAACCGGACTCGCGTACCACTTGATGCACAAGCGCGAATAATTCTTCTACCCGAGGCTCAATCACGGCGGCTAATGCCTGACGTGATAAAGAGCGTGGGCCACGATCGCCAAGCCCCGGTACTTCCAAGGTATCAGCGGGATCGGCCAGCACTTGTTTCGCGACACCAAAACGTACTTTGATTTCCTCGGCTTCAGAAGTCGGCGTGCGTAATGCCATCGCGATGTCATTCGTGATCTGGTCACCAGCAATCGGAATCACCGCTGTATGACGAATCGCGCCTTCACTGAAAACGGCAACATCCGTTGTGCCACCGCCGATATCAATCAATACGACGCCTAGTTCTTTTTCATCCTTGGTCAATACAGCCTCGGCTGATGCCATCGGCTGTAAAATCAAATCAGATACTTCAAGACCGCAACGACGCACGCACTTGACAATATTCTGCACCGCCGACACTGCACCCGTCACGATATGTACTTTGACTTCCAGGCGAATACCGCTCATGCCTATCGGTTCGCGCACATCGTCCTGGCTATCAACGATGAATTCCTGCGGCAATGTATGCAGCAATTGCTGATCAGTCGGGATATTGACTGCTTTTGCAGTTTCAATAACGCGAGAGACATCGGTTGCAGTGACTTCTTTATCCTTAATTGCCACCATGCCGCTCGAATTAAAACTACGGATATGGCTGCCGGCAATCCCTGTATACACGTGACGGATTTTGCAATCGGCCATCAATTCGGCTTCTTCCAGCGCGCTTTGTATTGATTCAACCGTCGCTTCGATATTGACTACAACGCCTTTTTTCAGCCCTTTGGATTCATGCTGTCCAAGGCCGATGATTTCATGTCGGCCATCGGGCATGACTTCCGCCACCACCGCCACGATTTTTGAGGTACCGATATCGAGACCAACGATTAAATTTTTCGCGTCTTTTGTCATGTCTTTCCACTTGCTTTTGTTTGCTTTTTCAATCCCATAGAACTATGGCTCGACTTCAATGCCAGTCCATTTGGATAACGCATGTCTACACTTTCAATACTGTCCTGCAAACTGGCCAACAACTGCGGATACACTGTCATCAGTTTGTCTACGCGTTGCCTGAGCATCGTTTCATCCTGCACCCTGCCCAACTCTACGCGCATGCCATTGTTTAACTTTACGCTCCAAGCGTAACGACTGGAATAGCTGACAGACTCGGGTGCCAGATTTATTTTTGCGAACCAGGTTTTAAAGTTCTGATATCTGGCCAGCACTTCCTTTTCACTGCCTTCTGGCCCGTTTAACTCCACCAGATCCACGTCTTCTTCTGCTTCAGCCAGATTGGCCGTAAATACATCACCAGCCACAGAAATCAGCTGATCTCCTTCGCCCCACGTACCAAGGGGAGTGTGTTCTTCCAGCGTGACCACCAGTCGGTTTGGCCATTCGCGCTGAACACTGGCTTTACGTACCCAGGGTACGGACTCAAATGCAAGTCGAACCATATCCAGATTGGCGGTAAAAAAATTACCTTTTATTTTTGGCAATGCGCTGTTACGTATCGTCAATGCATTCACGTGGCGCAACACCGTTGTCTGCCCGCTTTCCACCCTGATGGATTTGAGCGTAAACATAGGACGCTGTATGACCCACCAAACACCGGTCACCAGCAATGCGAGCAATATCAGTCCAAACAGCGCATTGGAGATATTGTTCAACATTTTGACGTCATGCCACATCAGAGTATGTTCCTTTATTGGTGCTGATCAGATTTAATTTTCAGACGTGCCGTTTTCAAAATTTCCAGGCACAAATCTTCATAACTGAGCCCCACGGCACGAGCGGCCATCGGCACCAGCGAGTGACCTGTCATTCCCGGAGAAGTATTGATTTCCAATAAAAACGGCTGCTGATCTGACTGACGCAGTAATACATCAATACGCGCCCAACCTTCGCAATCGACAGCACGATACGCATCTACCGCCATTTTTTGTATTTGAGCAGTCAGGTTCGCATCCAATGGCGCCGGGCAAAGATATTTGGTATCGTCAGTAAAGTATTTGTTCTGGTAATCATAGTTACCATCGGGTGCCACAATCTCAATCACAGGCAAGGCATATGCTTGCTCGCCACGTCCGAGAACAGCAACTGTCAGTTCACGCCCTTCAACAAACTGCTCAGCCAATACGACCTCATCAAATTGAGCAGCCAATTCATAAGCCTGCTGTACTTCGTTGATCGCTGTCACTTTCGTGATACCAATCGTTGAACCCTCATGAGGCGGTTTGAGGATAAATGGCAAACCCAGAGTGGCGGCGACTGCCTGCAAATTACTTTGCGCATTCAGAACAGCATATTCCGGGGTACTCAAAGAATGAGTCTGCCAGATGCGTTTGGTAAAAATCTTATCCATCGCAATCGCAGATGCCATCACACCGCTACCAGTGTAAGGAATATTCAGTTGCTCAAGCACACCTTGCAGACTGCCATCTTCACCGTAGCGACCATGCAACGCAATAAAGACCCGATCAAATTTTTCGGCAGCGAGTTCGGCAATACTACGTTCTGCCGGGTCAAACGGATGGGCATCGACGCCCTTGCTTTTCAATGCCGCCAGCACACCGTTTCCAGACATGACAGACACATCACGTTCAGCAGAACGACCGCCAAACAAGACGCCGACTTTACCCAAAGACTGATTATTCAATTCGCTCATTATCATTTCACCACGAAAAAACTTTACTTCGCCTGTGCCAGTTTGCCTGGCACAGCACTGATGGAACCGGCTCCCATGACGATCAATACATCGCCATCCTTCAATACATGCGCCAGATTGTCTGGCATCTCCTGAATATTCTCGACAAATACCGGTTCCACTTTACCTGCCACGCGCAAGGCACGCGTCAGCGCACGACCATCCGCTGCAACAATCGCATGTTCACCTGCCGCATAGACTTCAGCCAATACAACTGCATCGGCAGTCGAAATCACTTTGACAAAATCTTCAAATAAATCACGGGTGCGAGTGTAGCGATGCGGCTGAAAAGCCAGAACCAGTCGACGATCTGGATACGCACCGCGGGCAGCGGCCAACGTCGCGGCCATTTCCACTGGGTGATGTCCATAATCATCCACCAACGCAAATGTGCCACCGTCAGCCAATGGAATTTCTCCATACCGCGTAAAGCGACGCCCGACGCCATTGAATTCACTCAATGCTTTTTGAGTAGCTTCGTCTGCTACGCCGATCTCACGCGCAATCGCGATCGCCGCACAAGCATTCTGCACATTGTGCATTCCAGGTTGATTCAGGCTGACTTGCATATCGGCATAACCGTCCTGCACCACAGTAAAATGCATTTTCCCACCAGATGCACTTGCATTGACGGCGCGTACTTCGGCTTCTTCATGAAAACCATACGTCACAATATGCTTGGAAACGAATGGCATAATTTCTCGTACATTCGCATCATCCAGACACAACACTGCGACACCATAGAAAGGTAAGCGCTGGGTAAATTCGATAAATGCCTGCTTCAGCTTGGCGAAGTCATGTCCATAGGTTTCCATATGATCGGCATCAATATTAGTGATGACCTCAATCACGGGCAACAAATTCAGAAAAGAAGCATCTGACTCATCGGCTTCTGCAACGATGAAGTCGCCACTGCCTAATTTTGCATTGGCTCCTGCACTATTCAATCGCCCACCAATCACAAAGGTAGGATCCATCCCCCCTTGTGCCAATACACTGGCAACAAGACTGGTGGTAGTCGTTTTGCCGTGCGTGCCGGCGATAGCAATGCCACTCTTTAAGCGCATGAGTTCAGCCAGCATCAGCGCACGCGGTACGATAGGAATATGCCTGGCTCTCGCCGCAATGACTTCGGGATTATCTGCTTTGACGGCCGTTGATGTGACAACGGCATCGGCACCCGCAATATTTTCTGCTGCATGGCCCAGTCTGACATCCGCGCCCAGTTCAGCAAGGCGCTGAGAAGCAGCGTTGCTACCGAGATCAGAGCCAGAAATGGTATATCCAAGATTTAACAACACCTCGGCAATGCCACTCATGCCTGAGCCGCCAATGCCGACAAAATGTATATGTTTAACTTTGTGTTTCATGCAAGTGCTTCCAAAATTGTTGCGATGTTCTCACTCGCTTCACGCTGTCCCAGCGCATAGGCGGTTTGCGCCATGGC
Source organism: Undibacterium sp. SXout7W (assembly GCF_049339385.1). Lineage (NCBI taxonomy): Bacteria > Pseudomonadati > Pseudomonadota > Betaproteobacteria > Burkholderiales > Oxalobacteraceae > Undibacterium > Undibacterium sp. SXout7W. Next base: position 278,466 of record NZ_JBMPPF010000003.1, read on the forward strand.
CAGGCACTGCTCTCTGCTAAGTGCTTGTAACTGAGCGGCAAGTAATGCCGGCTTTAATTCTGTCTGTGGCAAATGAACAGCTGCTTTTTGCTGCGCCATCCAGACTGCATTGTCTTTTTGATGTGATGTGCTGGAAGCCATAAATGGCACCAAAATACTGGCAACACCTGCTGCCGTTAATTCAGATATGGTAATGGCGCCGGCGCGACAAATGACCAGATCGGCCTCGGCATAACGACGTGGCATATCATCGATAAAATCGAGAATTTCTGCCTGCACGCCAGCATTCTGATAACTCGTACGCAAAGCATCAATATTCTGTTTGCCCGACTGATGTGTCACCTGGGGACGTAATGCTTCAGGTATCAATGCCAAGGCTTGTGGCAAACAATCATTCAAGACCCTGGCTCCGAGACTGCCACCAACCACCAGAATCCGCAATGCACCGGCGCGGGATGCATAACGTTGTGCGGGCAGCGGCAAAGCACAAATTTCCTTGCGTATAGGATTACCGGTCACTTGCGTTTTATTGTCTGACAACATTGACTCGGAGGGCAGTCCAAATAATAGTTTGCTGGCAAATGGTTTTAACATTTTGTTTGACAGCAGCAATGCTGCATCAGCATTCATCAGCACAACAGGCGTTCCACGCAAGTGAGCCATGATGCCACCGGGCACAGTGACATATCCCCCCATACCGAGTACGACATCCGGCTTACGCTGCATAAGAATCCGGCGGCAATTCCAAAAACTGGCGCACAATTTAAAGGCGCCTACCAATGTATGCTTCCATCCTTTACCACGCATACCGGAAAAATCGATGCTATCCATCGTCACGCCATGTTTAGGCACAATCTGGCACTCCATACCGCTGGTGGTTCCCAGCCATGACACCTGCCAGCCACGCGCCGTCATCATCTCAGCAATCGCAAGACCAGGAAAAATATGGCCACCGGTTCCGGCTGCCATAATCATCAGATTTTTTTTCTGTGTTTGCTTCATACGCGTCCTCCGCGCATCAGGACACGATTTTCATAATCAACACGTAACAAAATTGCCAACCCTACACAATTGGTCATCACACCGGACCCACCATAGCTCATCAATGGCAGCGTCAGACCTTTGGTCGGCAGCAAACCAAGATTCACACCCATATTGATAAACGCCTGCACACCAATCCAGATGCCGATTCCCTTGGCAGTCAATCCTGCAAAGGTTTGATCCAGCGCAATCGCCTGACGTCCGATTTCAAATGCGCGCTTCAGAAGCCAGTAGAACAATAAAACAACCGCCATTACACCGACAAAACCGAGCTCCTCACCAATCACTGCCAGCAAAAAATCCGTATGCGCTTCTGGTAAGTAATGTAATTTTTCCACGCTGGCACCCAAGCCAACGCCAAACAATTCTCCGCGTCCGAATGCGATCAGCGAGTGCGATAACTGATAAGCTTTACCCAATGCATTTTCTTCTACCCAAGGATTCAGGTACGCAAAAATACGTTCGCGTCGCCATGGGGACAAGGCAATCACCAAAGTAAAAATGCCTACCAGCGTCGCTGCAATACCGCCAAACCAGATGCCGTTGATACCGCCCAAAAACAAAATGCCCATCGCAATACAGACAATGACACCAAAAGCGCCAAGATCTGGTTCCAGCAATAACAACAGCCCGACAACACCCACCGCCATTAACATAGGGAAAAAACCCTTGGTCAGTTTGTGCATGTACTCCTGTTTGCGCACGGTGTAATCTGCGGCATACAAGACCATAAACAGTTTCATCAACTCGGAAGGTTGCAAGTTCAGCACTTTCAAAGGCAACCAGCGTTTCGCGCCATTCACGCCTTTACCAACACCTGGAATCAATACGGCAATCAACAAAATCAATGTGCCAACGAACAAATAAGGCGCATATTTTTGCCAGGCTTCGATCGGCACACGAAAAAAGAAGGCACCTGCAATCACAGAAATCAACACAAACATTGCCTGACGAATCAGGAATTGTGCATTGGTATAGTTCGCATATTTCGGCGAATCGGGTAGTGAAATCGAAGCGGAATACACCATCACCATTCCGAACAACATCAATATCATGGTGACCCAGATCAGTGGCTGGTCGTAAGTCATCATCTTTGACCGATGCACTAACTGTGTCTCTGGTGCCGGAGATGAAAATGGCAACCAGCGCTGTAATGGGAGCAGAATCTGTTTCATCAGCAAATCTCTCCCCGACTCAACGCCACTTCGCGCACTGCATCCACGAATACCTGGGCACGATGAGCGTAGTTACGGAACATATCCAGACTGGCGCACGCTGGCGATAACAAGACAATATCGCCTTCAACAGCAAGAGCTGCTGCTGCTTCCACTGCATTTTCCAGACTGGCATAGTCTTGCAGATCCACTCCTGATACAGCAACGGCTTCACGTATCTCGCTTTTTGCTTTACCGATCAACAGCACCGCTTTGGTATATCGTCCGACCGGATCCGCCAGAGGCGAAAAATCCTGACCTTTTCCTTCACCACCAGCCAGCAAAATAATACGTTTTTGTTGGTGAAGCGCTTGCTGCCCCAAACCATTGAGTGCGGCAACCGTGGCGCCTACATTCGTTCCCTTGCTATCATCAATGTAGTCAACACCAGCAACTGAAGCGATGAGTTCGACACGATGCGGCTCCCCCGTATATTCACGTAAGCCATGCAATAATGGTGCAAATGCCAGACCGATAGCGCGGCACAAAGCCAGCGCAGCGAGCGCATTGGCGGCGTTGTGTTGACCACGTATCTGTAATGCATCGGTCGGCATTAAACGACTGATGATGACAGGAATTTCTTCGGCGTCTTTTTTCTTACGACGGCCCGTTGCTACTGGCGCATCCTCCGCTGGATTGGCAACAACCAGCCAGCTCATGCCATGCTCATTCAATAACCCAAGATCACCCATATTGACTGGCGTATCGACACCAAATGTGAGTGAGGGTGCATGCACTGTTTGCATCGCCATCACCTGAGGGTCATCGCGGTTCAACAGACGAATGGTGTGTTCACCAAATATCTTGGCCTTATCTGCACAATACGCCTGCAAATTTCCATGCCAGTCGAGATGATCCTGCGTGATATTGAGCACGGTGGCAACATCTGCCTGCAAACTAAAAGTGGTGTGTAACTGGAAGCTGGATAATTCCAATACCCATACTTGCGGCAAACTATCCTGCTCGAGCTCTTCACGCAAAACATCCAGCATAGCGGGACTGATATTGCCAGCCACTCTGACTGACAAACCTGCACGCTGACATAACAATCCAGTTAAGCTGGTGACTGTGGTTTTACCATTCGTGCCGGTAATCGCAATCACTTTTGGAATATAGTCTCGCTGAACACGCAAATCAGCTAAAGCCTGAGCGAATAATTCTACTTCGCCCCACAGAGGAATATTTTTTTCCTGCATCACCGGAAGCAGCTCTTTTAACTCCAGCAAAGGTGATAAGCCCGGACTGGCGACAACAATATCCATGTTCTCCAGCAAGGCCGGAGTAAAGGCTGCGCCGACAAATTCTGTCTCCGGCGACACATCACGCAACACTGCCAGACGTTCTGGGTGCTCTCTGGTATCCGCCACACGTACGCGCGCACCGGCACGCAACAACCAGCGTGCCATCGCCAGGCCTGATTCACCCAGACCCAATACCAATACGTGTTTTTGCGATAAATCCATAACCACTATTTCTACAATATAAATAACATCAATCAGCGTAATTTCAGGGACGATAAACCGACCAGCACAAGCAACATCGTAATGATCCAGAAGCGAATCACCACCTGTGTTTCTTTCCAGCCTTTTTTCTCAAAGTGATGATGTAACGGCGCCATCAGAAATAAACGACGCCCTTCGCCAAATCGCTTTTTCGTATATTTGAAGTAGGTGACCTGCAAGATAATCGACAGTGTTTCTGCAACAAAAATACCGCCCATGATGAACAAAACAATTTCCTGACGAACAATGACCGCAATCGTCCCCAACGCCCCGCCCAATGCCAGTGCGCCTACATCGCCCATAAACACTTGAGCAGGGTGCGCGTTAAACCATAAAAATGCCAAACCAGCGCCTGCCATAGAGCCGCAGAAAATCAATAATTCACCAGAACCTGGAATATGAGGGATTAACAGATAGCGGGAATATCCAACATGTCCCGATAAATAAGCAAACAATCCGAGCGCTGTGCCAACCATGATGATAGGCATAATGGCAAGACCATCCAGACCATCAGTAAAGTTCACAGCATTACTGGTGCCGACAATCACACAATAGGTCAGCGCGATGAATCCCCAAACGCCAAGCGGATAGCTGACCGATTTAAAAAACGGTACGATCAAGTCTGCCTTTGGTGGCAAATCCATATTGAAGCCGGACTGTATCCAGGCGAACAATAGTTCCAGAATTTTAGAACTGCTTGGTGCGGACACAGAAAAGGCCAGATAAAATGCCGCGGCCAGCCCCACCACTGATTGCCAGAAATATTTTTCTCTGGAGCGCATTCCTTCGGGGTCTTTGTAAACCACTTTACGATAATCATCCACCCAGCCGACGGCTCCGTATCCCAGCGTCACGATCAGAACAACCCAGATAAAGCGATTACTCAGATCGCACCACAACAAAGTGGAGACGGCGATAGAGATAAGTATCAGCACGCCGCCCATCGTTGGCGTACCGGATTTGACCAGATGTGTTTCCATCCCATAAGCGCGTACTGCCTGTCCTACCTTCAAGCGGGTCAGCATACGGATCACAGCCGGACCGGCAAAAATGCCGATCGACAAGGCTGTCATTGTGGCGAATACTGCGCGAAATGTAATAAAACCAAAGACGCGCAACAATCCCAGATCCTGTTTAAAAAATTCTGCCAACCAGAGCAACATGCTAATGAGTTCCTTTTGTTTTTTGTTGTGATGAAATATTGGTAAGACCTGATGAATGCTCCGGTGACAACAAATGTGCAACCACACGCTCCATTTTCATGAACCGCGAACCTTTCACCAATACGGTGGTATCGCTTTGAACCTGCGTATCCAGCTCTGCCAGTAACAACGGCAAATCGGTGTAATATCGCGCGGTTTTGCCATAAGCATCGGCGGTATGCCGAACTAGCTCGCCCATCAGAAATATTTTTGTAATTCCACGCTCAACGGCATAACGACCGATTTCACGGTGAAACTCTGGGCCGTTATCTCCGACCTCGCCCATATCACCCAGCACTAATATCTGATCACGGCCCAACTGCGCCAGAACATCAATAGCTGCCCGTACGGAGTCAGGATTGGCATTGTAAGTATCATCAATGACGAGTGCACCGTTAGGCGCCTGTTTGCGCTGCAGACGGCCACTGACAGGGTTAAAGTTCTGCAAACCCTCTATGATTTTTTGATTTGAAATACCAATGCTGCTGCAACATGCAACAGCGGCAAGTGCATTGAGCACGTTATGCTGCCCCGCTGCTTGTAAATTGACTGTGAAAGTCTGACCAGACAAAACGATAGTCAGTTCGCTACCAAAAGCACCAGCCTGATAATGACCCGACACATCGGCATCAGGCGTTAAACCAAAGCTGATCAGCTTGCGCTGACCTGTGCGCTGTGCGTAACTGCGCCATAGGTCACTATATTCATCGTCTGCCGGAAAAACAGCAACGCCGTCATCTGGCAAGGCGAGCAAAGCAGCACCGTTTTCCTCAGCAACTGCCTGAACTGTCTGCATAAACTCCTGATGTTCACGTTGCGCATTATTCACCAGCACGACAGTCGGTAACGCCACTGATGCCAGCAAAGCGATTTCGCCGGGATGATTCATTCCCATCTCAATGACGGCAGCCTGATGCGCGGCAGTCAGACCCAAGATCGTCAGCGGCACACCAATCTCATTATTCAGATTACCTGCAGTTGACAGTCGATTCCCGGCACCAAAAGCAGCCGCCAAGATAGCAGCAATCATTTCTTTGACCGTAGTTTTTCCATTGCTACCCGTCACACCAATCACTGGCAAGGTAAATTGCTGACGCCAATAACGCGCAATGTCTGCCAATGCCTGCTTAGTATCGGGCACCAGTAAAGCAGGCAGACTAAATCCTTCTGGTAAATATTGCGCAACAACGGCAACGGCACCCGTTTGTGCAATTTGTGGCAAAAAATCATGCGCATCGAACTGATCACCACGCAATGCAACAAACAGGTCACCGGGCTTGATTTTTCTGCTATCAGTGCTGACATCAGTAATATCAACAGAGGTACCATTGATCATCTGGCTGCCACTGATTACCAGCTGTAATTCATGAAGTGAGCAATGCATTAACTGACCCTTTTCATATTGCCGCTCGTCGCCACAGTTGCCAGTGCCAGCGATGCATGTTGTTCATCTGAAAAAGGCCATTTTTTTCCATTGATATCCTGATAGGTTTCGTGACCTTTTCCGGCCAGTAAAACAACATCCTGATTCGTTGCATGTTTGATCGCAAACAAAATAGCGTTCGCGCGGTCTTCAATGACTTGCGGCGAACCTGTCATCCCCTGCAAAATATCCTGAATAATTGTTGCAGGAACTTCAGTGCGTGGATTGTCGCTGGTTACCACGACATGTTGGGCGATTTCAGCAATTTTCCCCATTTGTGGACGTTTGCCAGGGTCACGGTCTCCGCCGCAACCAAACACACACCACAGTTCGCCATGACGTTCATCTGCGACTCGCTTTAATGCTTCTAATGTTTTTTCGAGAGCATCGGGGGTATGTGCGTAATCAATGACGACCATGACATGCCCAGCCGTACCCAGCAATTGCATACGACCAGGAACAGGCGGTAATTTTTCTATCGTGCTGACCACTTTATTCCAGCTGATGCCTTTACTCAGCATCACAGCCATCACAGCCAGAATATTACTAACATTAAAACGACCAATGAGCTGCGTCTTTACCAGACCGGAGCCAAACGGGGATTCAAGATGAAAACTGGTACCGGCATGCGTCGTTTTTAAATGACTGGCACGCAAGACTTCCAGGCCTGGAATATTGTTTTCCTCTAGCGTGTAAGCGATACATCTTGTCTTCCCACCTGCAGTTTGCATCTGCGCTATCAATGTCGCACCGAAGGGGTCATCCAGATTAATGACTGCCGTTGTCAGGGTTGACCATTGAAACAGGATACTCTTGGCCTGTGCATAGGCCGCCATATCACCGTGATAATCCAGATGGTCGCGGGTCAGATTCGTCAGCACTGCGACATCAACATGCAATCCGTTCAGGCGCCCTTGCTGCAATCCGATAGAGGATGCTTCAATCGCCAGAGCATCTGCACCTTGAGTGCGCAAATCAGCCAACTGACGCTGCAAGTTAATCGCATCAGGAGTGGTATAACCCGTTTCTGCCAATGCTCCTGCTATGCCATTTTTATATTGACCGACGCCCAGCGTTCCAATCACTGCCGTATTCAACCCGTTCAAAGACAAGGCTTTTGCAAGCCATTGTGTGCATGAAGTTTTACCATTCGTTCCGGTCACGGCAACAGAAAATAGTGGTTGCTCAGATTGACCGTACCATGCGCTCGCAATATTGCCGAGAACTGTGTTGAGCTGGGATACGCCTTGATGTGGTACCGTCAGCGTCTCATCCCAGACAAAGTTATCAGCCTCATAAACGACTGCCACTGCACCGCTATCAATCGCATGACGAATGTGCGCACGACCATCACTGTGATGTACGAGCGCGGCAAAAAATATATCGCCCTGACGAATGGTGCGGGAATCCGAACTCAGTTGTGCATCAGGTGCGCATGCTTTCAGCCAATGAAGTAACTCTTCCATGGAAAATTCTGTTTGATTCATTACATACTCTCCTGAACACTGTTGTCAGGAATAATGCTGGTGATGGAGGAATCAGGTGGCACATTCAATGAACGCAATACATTTGCCGTAATTGCGGCAAACACCGGAGCCGCAACGATCCCACCGTAATATCCACCGGCAGTAGGCTCGTCTATCATCACGGCCACAATCACGCGCGGGTTAGACACTGGTGCGAATCCGACAAAATCACCGACATATTTATTGACGTAACGACCGCCTTCAAGTTTATGCGCGGTACCTGTTTTACCTGCAACTCGATATCCGGCAACGCGCGCCTGTGTCGCAGTTCCTCCAGGCTCTGTGACGGACTCCATCATCAGTCGCATTTGTTTGGCAGTTTTTTCTGAAATGACACGATGGCCTTTTGGTGTTTCCGATGAACGCTGAAAGGTCAGTGGGATCAGATCACCATCACGGGCAAAAATCATATAGGCACGCGCCATCTGTATCAGCGATACCGAAATACCATGCCCGTAGCTCATGGTTGCTTGCTCAATCGGACGCCATGTTTTGAAATTACGCAAACGTCCAGCCACCGCGCCCGGAAAACCAAATTTTGGCTGCTGACCAAAACCGACGGTGGTAAACATCTCCCACATTTCCTGTGGGGGCATTTGCAAAGCCATTTTAACGGTACCGATATTGGATGATTTTTGTATCACCTGAGCTACTGTCAATGCACCTTGTTTATGTGCATCGTGAATCACCGCAGGCCCGATTGTCATCACTCCGGGTGCGGTCTGTATCATCGTATCGGGCGTGACACGACCACTTTCCAGCGCCAACGCCACTGTGAACGGCTTCATGGTCGAACCTGGTTCAAAGGTGTCTGTCATGACACGATTACGCAACTGCGCGCCGGTCAGTACCGAACGATCATTGGGGTTATAGGTCGGCAAATTGACAAGCGCAAGTACCTCGCCAGTTTTAGCATCCAGCACCACCGCACCACCAGCCTTGGCCTTGTGTTTTTCAACCGCTTCTTTCAGATGAGTGAATGCGATATATTGAATCTTGCTATCCACCGACAACGTCAGGTCTTTGCCATCATGAGGCTCGCGCACAGCCTGAATATCTTCAACAATGCGACCCAATCTGTCTTTGATCACACGGCGACTGCCAGTTTTTCCAGCCAGATTTTTTTCCGAAGCAAGCTCAATACCTTCTTGTCCGATATCCTCAACATTGGTAAAGCCAACGACATGCGCCATGACTTCACCTTCCGGATAAAAACGTTTGTATTCTTTGCGCGTTTCGATGCCAGCGATCCCAAGCGCGACGATTTTTTCAGAAACAGCCGCTTCTACCTGACGCTTCAGGTAAACAAACTGACGATCAGAGTCCAATTTTTTGCGTAATTCAGATTCTGGCATCTCAAGTAACGCGGCCAGTTTCTGTAATTTTTCTTTAGGTGCCTGCAGAACATCGTCAGGAATAGCCCAGATTGCTTTCACAGGTACAGAAGAGGCTAAGACCTGCCCATTCCTGTCCGTGATTTTTCCACGTGTTGCAGGCAGCTCCAGTGTTCTGGCGTAGCGATTAGCACCTTGTTTTTGCAAAAACTCAGTGGTCATCCCTTGCAACCATAAAGCACGCGCCATCAAAGCGAGAAATGCGGCAAATAGTAAAAATAATACAAAGCGCGAACGCCAGGTTGGTAACTTTACTTCCAGAACAGGACTGGATGAAAATGCGACGCCGCGTCCTGCAGCCGTTCGCTGATTGTTGGCGGCACGGCTCATTTAGCCTCCACCGCTTTTAAATACTGCGTGCGTTCAGGCGTAACAGGAACCATATTCAGATCCCTCATCGCCGTTGCTTCTATCCGAGAATGCTTGCCGTAGGTAGATAAGTCCAGCTTAAGCTGAGACCATTGCAATTCAAACTGTTTGGACAAACTTTGCTCGCGCTCAAGTTCGATAAACAACCTGCGCGCCTGATATTGTGAGTTGATAAGCGAGAGTGCGCTGACGATCAGCGCCATCGCCAGCACAATACTCAGACGATTCGTCATGCCTGCACCTCAGGCAAACGCTCGGCAACGCGCAAAATCGCAGAACGGGCACGCGGGTTGGCCGTGACTTCCGATTCTGAAGGTTTAATCCGGTTCAGTAAGCGCATTTGCGCCTGAGGCAAATCAACGTGACGTATCGGCAAGCGACGATCAGGCTGCTCTACTTTAACTTTAGAGGCGAAGAATTGTTTAACAATTCTGTCTTCAAGAGAATGAAAACTGATGACAGACATGCGACCATGCGGCGCCAGTGCATCATAAGCAGCTGCCAGACCTATTTCGAGATCTTCGAGCTCTTTATTGATGAAAATCCGTATAGCCTGAAAGGTGCGAGTTGCCGGGTCCTTGCCCTTCTCGCGAGTTTTGACGGCGTGTGCGACGAGTTCTGCAAGCTGTCGGGTTCCAGTAATGGGCGCTGTCTGCCGGCGAGCAACAATCGCCTTTGCAATCTGAAAAGCAAACCGTTCTTCCCCATAATTTTTTATAACCTCCCTGATTTTTTCTTCTTCTTCAGTGGCCAGCCATTCCGCCGCAGAGATGCCCCTTGTGGTATCCATGCGCATATCAAGCGGACCATCTGCCCTGAAACTGAAACCTCGTGACGCGTCATCTACCTGCGGAGACGAAATGCCTAAATCCATCAAAATGCCATCAACTTGCGTGACGCCACGTTCCGCCAGAGAACTTCCAATGCTGGCGAAGCTGTCATGCACAATCTGAAAACGTGCATCGTTGATCTGCTCGGCGTTCGCAATTGCCTGCGTATCTTTATCAAATGCAATCAAACGCCCATCTGGAGCGAGCTGGCTTAATATCAGGCGACTATGCCCTCCACGGCCAAAAGTTCCGTCCACATAGATGCCTCCGGCACGTTCGCCGGAAATCCCTAAAGCATCTACCGCTTCATTTAAAAGCACCGTCTGGTGCGTGAATTCTGTCGCCTGCTGAATCGTCATCGCCCGCGATCAAAAAGAAAAATTACTCAAGACATCAGGAATGCCGCCAGCAACTGCCTGCGCTTCATTTTCAGCCAGCTTGCCAGCATCCCAGATTTCGAAATGATTACCCATACCTAATAACATCACATCACGCTGCATACCGACTGCGCTCCGCAATTCGGGAGCCACCAGAATGCGACCAGCGCTATCCATTTCCAAATCAAAAGCGTTACCCAAAAAAATTCGTTTCCAGTCACGTGCCTGCATAGGCCAAGCTGAAATTTTTTCTCTGTGAGATTCCCATATTGGGCGAGGGAAAAGTAGCAAACAACCATCAGGATGCCGTGTCAGCGTTAATCTGCCTTCACATTGAACAGCGAGCGCGTCACGGTGCCTGGCAGGAATAGACATTCTGCCTTTTGCATCGAGATTAAGTGCGGATGCGCCCTGAAACACGTTGACAACCTTTTCCTTCGTTTTTTACAGATGTGACCGAATTTGTAACGATATATGAAAAATTTGAATTTACTCCACAAAATTACACTTTTTCACACTATCTCCCACTTTAGAGGATGCATTCGGGCAGGTCAAGCTGATTTGATGACAAAAATGTGAAATTCTTTAATAAAGTCAATGACTTAGCTCAAGTAACAAAAGTGGGATGGCGAGCGAAATACTCTGATAAATGAAGGACTTACGAACTGAAGTGAAGGTTACACATGATACGAAAGTCAATTTCGTACTGTAACAATGAGGAAATATGGCCTGGAATCAGGCTTGGAACATGAACGGCGTACCAAAAAGTCAGGTAGTAGCGCTGGCGGCCTGTTTTTGTAGTAATTGCAAAAATTCTTTGTCAGGAATGGCCTTACTGAAATAAAACCCCTGATATTCATCACACTTGCATTCAAGCAGCGTAGCCAATTGTGTCGGTGAATCCACCCCCTCTGCAATGACTTTCAAACCCAGCGTATGCGCCATGGCGACGATTGCCAATACGATTGCCGTATCATTGGGGTCATCAGGAATATCACGGATAAATGAACGATCCACCTTGACGCTATCCACAGGGAAACGCTTCAGATACGCCAGCGAAGAATAACCAGTACCAAAATCATCGATTGATAAGGTAAAACCCGCCTGCTTGAGTCCATCCATCAGCGCAATGGCCTGTTCACGGTTATGCATGACCATACTTTCCGTGATTTCAAACTCGATCGACTGCGAAGGAACGCGCCAGAAATCAATGACGCTTTTCACTTCTTCCAGCATATTGACATCGTTAAATTGCGAACCGGACAAATTGATCGCCACACGTCCAAAGTGCTTATCAGCTGCACGGAAACTGAGAATATCACGGCATGCAATATCCAGTACCAGCATCCCCAGACGGGCAATTAATCCTGCCTCTTCTGCCAGCGTAATAAAGTCCCCCGGATAGAGGATACCTTTTTCAGGATGATTCCAGCGCACCAGTGCCTCAGCGCCGACAATCCGCCCAGACTGCAGATCGACTTTAGGCTGATAGTAGACGACAAATTCACGCCGCTCCAGGGCCTTGCGCAAACGAGCCTCAAATGCAAGACGCTCTACCGTGTGTATGTTCATTTCAGACGCATAAAACTGGTAGTTATCCTTGCCCTTGTTTTTGGCCCGATACATGGCAATGTCGGCATTTTTCAATAAAGTCTGCGCATCCTTGCCATCTGCCGGATAAGTCGCAATACCAACGCTGGCACTCAACTGGCATTCCTGACCATCAATCTCAAAAGGTTGCGATGCTTCATAAAGTAATTTATCCGCGATATCACCCAGATCACGAGGTTCGGCGTATTGATCAATTAACAGGATGAACTCATCACCACCAACACGAGCAATCACATCAGACTCACGCAAGCAACGACGGAAACGCTGCGCCACATGGCACAAAACTTTGTCTCCTTCGTCATGACCAAAGGTGTCGTTGATATTTTTAAAACGATCCAGATCCAGAAAAATAACCGCCAACTCACTCCTGTTACGCTCGGCAATGGCCAATGACTTTGACAGATGCTGGTTATACAAAAACCGGTTAGGCAAACCAGTAAGCTCATCGTAATGGGCAAGACGCAGGATTTTCCTTTCTGAACGACGTCCTTCTATCGCAATACCCGCAATATCTGTCGTAATACCAATCAGGCTTAAATCTCTATCCGTCAATACCTGTAAACCGGACAAAAATAATGTAAAACTACCAAGCAACTGGCCATTTTTCCCTACGACTGGCCAAGCACCGCCTGCCGAAAACTCGGCCAATTGCTCTAAGCCATTCACAAACTGCATCGTTAAATCTTGCTGTAAATCCGCCGCCCAGACAGGCGATGCCTGCAAAATGGCTTCGTTCCAGACGCCACTGCCATGTGCAACTGGCAAGCCCGGTAATTGGTGCTTAAGGACAGATGGGAAACGACTCCCCATTGCCAAAGACAATGTACGCTGATCATCGGACAGTAACTGTATGCCCGTACACCAATGCGGACAGAGCTTTTCCACAAACTCGCACACGGCATCGAGGATATAAGGTAACTCATCACCGCCGCCGATCAGTTGCAGCAGACGATTCTGGCCCTGGAGCAAATGTTCTGTGTATTTTCTTGTATTGATATCGCGCTCAACACAAAACAACAACAATTCACCATCCACCTCAACGCGACTTAGAGAAACCTCAATATGCTGTTGCTGCCCCTCTCGCTGAGTCACCCACTCAAACCGTTGCGGCTCTCCATGAAACGCCTGATCGACCAGCTTCACTACCAGACTGTCTTTATCCAGACCAGGTGAGTTGGCCACATGTTGATTTTCATTAGAAAAACTGCCGACCCGCTTTCCAATGACATCGGCCGTGCTTTTCACACCAAATAATTTGAGCGCAGCCGGATTGCAGTCAACATAAATATAATCCCGGTTAATCAGCAAAATGGCATCCTGCGCCCCTGTGTACAACAACCGGTAGCGACTTTCACTGGCTTCCAGCCGTGCCTTCGATGCCTGCAAATAGCGTAGCTGCCACAACATCAGCATCGCCAACGTCAAAATGAACATCGTCGTTCCAGCAGCAAACAGGATTCTTTGCTTTAACCTTGCACGCCAGTCAACAAGAATATTGTCCATTTCACGCGCATATACCAGCGTCAACGGAAATTCCGGAATCTTGCGATACGTATAGAGCAGATTGCCTCCAGCTCCGACAAGGGGTTTATCCTCAACACTTCCTTCAGCCAGTTCGCTGTCGAGGGCATTCGTCAATGCAGACGCTTCTAACTTCTGACTGAAATAACGGGGGTCAAACGGCGCACGGGCAAATATGTGGCCTTTTGTGTCATGCAACGAGATAACCGCGCTATTACCCTGCGCAATCCGTTCATAAAATTCTTGAAAATACCTCAGCTTGATATCGATCTGAATAATCCCAAACTGCCGCCCCTGATGATCGTAGATATTTCTCGCCATCGGTAATATCCATTGATCCGAAAATGGCACCAGAACTGCATCGCCAATGATGATTTGAGTGTTGTGCGGATCATCGAGCAACGACTTGATGTGCTTCTGTCCCAACAAATTTTGATCGGAGACCAATAAGGGCTGCGTTGAAAGCCAACGCACACCATCTGCATTAATCAGGGAAACAGCATATAAAAACGGCACATCCTGACGCTGATTGCTCAAGATAGGCAGGATGGCATTTTTTTGTTTTGCAGGATCAGTGATTGCAGTGTGGATTTCTTCGCTCACGACACTAACAACGCGGGCAGCACCGTGCATCACGCGACTGGCATGCTCTTCCAAGGTACGGGCAGCAAGATAATTATGTTCCTGTGCAGTAGCAACTGTAATGGTTTTATCTTCGGTAACAGACCAATAACTCTGGGCAATAATCGCCACCAGAATCAGACAAATACACAATACAACTGCCCCGAACGGGACTTCCTGATCTCCGCTGATGCCTGCTGTCTCCATGCGTTCGCGATGCCATAGGAATGATGAAAATACGAATCTGCTTCGGTGTCTGGCTAGCTTTTTATATCGACGACTTATTTTGCGTTATTGATTTGCGCCATTGATGTCAGTTGATGCATACCGGATGCGACAAGCATATCAAACTTCAATCGACTTTTTATCAAGTTGCACAACTAAAAAAAAGAAATGTCGCGGATCGCTCAAAGAATACGAACCGTGCGAACAAGCGAATTGGAGACAGGAAAGTGATTACAACGCAATGATTACAACGCAAAACGTGCGGTTTCGTACTGAGTTGACGAATGAATGTACCCTGAAGACAAAAAGCTGATGCTGGATTACCGATATTTTGTCTCAATATTGGATGGTAAAAATTGAAGCAGGCCGATAGGCCGGATTCTGTTACGGCATGCTGCATTGCTGCAACGCACTATGACAATCATTCCTCTAGGCGACGGATTGCTCCGCCGCTCAAGCTTTCTACCCGCACGCTCCGCGAGCCACCTCAACGCGTGCCTATTTGAAATTGCTCCGGGTGGAGGTTACCGCGTTTCACCGTAACTAAATACGCTCGTCTCTGTGGCCCTATTCCTCGCCTTATACCTCGGCTTGCGCTCTGGCTTTCAACGTACGGCCGTTAGCCGTCACCCTGCTCTATGGAGTCCGGACCTTCCTCCCGTCACCATATTGCTATGGCGACCAGCGATTGTCTGGCCTGCTTCGGGCGCTATTCTACCCTAGTCGCACGGCATTCCGTAAATTGCCTTCATAAGCACAGCACATCTGGGTAACTTTCTGATAGCGTAGCTGTTTTATTTTTCGTGTGTATATCATGCTGAAATCGCGCTCAGGTGGTCAATTAATTGTTGATGCATTACAAATTCATGGTGTCGATACCATTTTTGGTGTGCCTGGAGAAAGCTATCTGGCTGTGTTGGACGCGCTGCACGACAGCCCCATACGATTCATCATCAACCGTCAAGAAGGTGGCTCAGCCTTCATGGCAGATACCTATGGGAAAATGACAGGCAAACCAGGCATCTGTTTCGTGACCCGAGGGCCTGGTGCCACCAATGCCGCCATCGGTGTGCATACAGCGTTTCAGGACTCCACCCCTATGATTGTCTTTGTCGGTCAGGTGGGGAACGACTTTGTTGAGCGGGAAGCGTTTCAGGAAATCGACTATCGCCGCATGTTTGGCACCATGACAAAATGGGTGGCACAAATAGACCGGGCAGATCGTGTGCCAGAATATATTGCTCACGCCTTTCAAATTGCCACCAGCGGTCGTCCAGGACCGGTAGTGCTGGCATTACCGGAAGATATGCTGGCCTCAGTTGCTACCGTGGCAGACACGCGTCGTTATACACCGGTACAAGCCTCCCCTTCACCACAACAACTGGCGCAATTACGGAATATGCTGGCGGTCTCACAACGTCCTGTATTACTGATCGGAGGCAGCGGCTGGGATCATACAGCCTGCGAAAATATCCGTGACTTTGCCAGTAGCAATCACCTGCCACTAGCTTGTGCATTCCGCTTCCAGGATCTGATTGACCATGCTCATCCGAATTACGTCGGCGATGTCGGTATTGGCATCAACCCAGCGCTCGCTGCACGTATCAAAGATGCCGATCTGATCATTGCTATTGGTCCGCGTCTCGGAGAAATGACCACCGGTGGATATACCGTCATCGAAGCACCAGTACCTAAACAAAAGCTCATCCATATCCACAGCGATGCGCTGGAACTGGGGCGGGTGTACCAGGCCGATCTGATGATTAATAGCGGCATGAAAGAAATTGCAGAAGCACTGGCAGACATGGGCACTTTGGACGCCAGTACAAAATGGCAGCACAGCGTATCCGAAGCAAGAGCGGATTTACTGGCATGGCAACAAGAGCCCGCTATTTTTGCGAAAGAAAATGCCCCGCTGAATTTGTGGCAAGTGGTGCAAGACATCATGCAGCAAACTCCGGCGGACACCATCATCACCAATGGCGCAGGCAATTACGCTACCTGGGCACATCGCTATTTCCGTTATGGCGGATTCCGCACCCAGCTGGCGCCGACTTCAGGCGCGATGGGTTACAGCGTTCCTTCCGGCGTGGCTGCCAAACTCATTGCACCGGAACGCACCGTCATCACGTTTGCGGGCGATGGCGAATATCTGATGAACGGGCAGGAACTTGCTACCGCAGTGCAGTACAAAGCTGGTGTCATCATCATCGTGTTCAATAACAGTATGTACGGCACCATCCGTATGCATCAGGAAAAAGAATTTCCGGCGCGGGTTTCCGGTACGGCATTGCAAAATCCAGACTTTGCCGCTCTCGCCCGCGCATTCGGGGCGCATGGGGAAACAGTCGAGCAGACAGCCGATTTTGCACCAGCGCTGCAACGGGCGATCGAACATAGCAGAACACAGCAACTGCCCGCATTGATTGAATTGCGTTACGATGGAAACCTGATCACACCCGGTGCGACGCTGAATCATCTGCGTCAGGTCGCGCTGGACTCTGGCAAGGTGATCAGCGGCACCTGATTGCGCTCAGTCCGAGTGCAGCCGAATGATAGGTAAATGGATCAGCGATGAGCAAAGCAAGCCTCCCGAAGAGTATCTGGGTTCTCGGATTCGTCAGTATGCTGATGGATATTTCTTCTGAAATGATCCATAGCCTGTTGCCGATGTTCATGGTGGGTACACTCGGCATCAGTGTCTTTGCCGTTGGTCTGATCGATGGCATTGCAGAATCGACGACCTTGTTGGTCAAAGTATTCTCTGGTGCGCTCAGTGACAGACTCGGTAAACGCAAAGCTCTTGCCGTGTTTGGTTATGGCATGAGCGCATTCACCAAACCACTGTTTGCCATCGCTCAAGGAATGGGTCTGCTTCTGACTGCCCGCTTGATGGATCGCATCGGCAAGGGAATACGTGGCGCGCCACGCGATGCGCTGATTGCCGATATCACACCGGCCGCAATACGCGGCGAAGCATTTGGTTTGCGCCAATCGCTGGATACGATCGGCGCCGTCATCGGCCCACTACTGGCAACCGGCCTGATGCTGTTATGGGCCAACGATTTCCGGCAAATTTTCTGGCTCGCAGTTATCCCGGGTCTGGGTGCCATGTTGTTACTTTTTTTTGGTGTCCACGAGCCAGCAACCGCTCCTGTCAAACATGCTGGCAATCCAGTCAGTCTGCACAATCTGAAGCGCATGGGCCGTACTTACTGGTGGATCGTTGCCATGGGCAGCATTTTTACACTGGCTCGCTTCAGTGAGGCTTTTCTGGTCTTACGCGCGCAACAGTTAGCGATTCCGGTTGCGCTGGTGCCACTGGTCATGGTGGCCATGAATCTGGTCTATGCGGCATCAGCATATCCGTTTGGAAAGCTATCCGACCGCGTCTCCCATCAGCAGTTGTTAGCAGCCGGACTGTTGGTGTTGATTGCATCTGATCTGGTACTGGGTTTCAGTACAAAGTGGGCGGGGTTGCTGGGTGGAATTGCTTTATGGGGTATTCATATGGGGATGACACAAGGGCTGCTTGCCAGCATGGTTGCTGCCAGCGCACCACCTGATTTGCGGGGAACGGCATTTGGATTTTTTAATCTGGCCAGCGGTGTGGGATTATTACTCGCCAGTGTGATCGCCGGTTTGCTATGGCAGGAATTTGGCGCTTCTTTTACTTTTTACACCGGCGCCGTGTTTGCCGGCCTTAGCTTACTTGCGCTGCTACTGTCATCCAGATATGGTCTGATCAATCGCTCTTGAAATGATGTGAGCGACTACCATATCCAACGTCTTTGTAAAGAATGCGAAAAATACATTCAGGCAATTGATTCGACAATATATTGGACCATATATCGCACCATATATCGGACTATACAACTGACACCAGTGTCAGATGCCAGCACCAGACAATATTGAATTTTCATGAGCAAAATCCAGCACTCACAAAAAAACACGATGATCTGTTGTCAGATCATCGTGTTCATCAAATGACAGTCATCCACTGCGTATTGCTCAGAAATCCACTCACAGTATGTATCAGATATCCGTCAGCTTACTGAAATCCGAGACGCTTCACTTCTGACAATACCAACACCACTTCGCTGGTTGCTCCTGAAAATGGCGTACCGTGAGCCAGCGCATCTTCGGCCTGCTCATAGGACCCCTGATTAATCAGCTCACCAACTTGACCGGCAATTTTATGAAAACGTGCATGTTTTTCCACCAATGCCGTAAACGTCTGCCGCTCGCGCAGACGCTGGCCATCTGCATAAATCCACTTACCTAAAGCACAACAATCATCACGTGATAATGTTTTCACGTCGACACGCTCTGCTTTTTCTATCGATTCACGCAACTTCACTTTCCATTGGCGATGTGCATCGATAATCATATCTACATCAATTCCTTCAACGAGGGCCGAAGATTTATTCCCTGGCAAACGGAACTCATCCACTTGTGCGGCCAGACGCACGGCAACTCCTCGTTGAGAATTAGCAGATGCAGCTGTTTCTTCCACCAAAGTCGCGTTTGCCTGGGTGTTGCGATCCAGTTCACTGATCGCCTGACCAATTTGCGCTACTCCCATACTTTGTTCACGCGCGCCGTTGGCAACATCATCCAACAAATGCTTGATACGGTCTGCATTTTCCACAATTTCGGTCATCGTATGTCCAGCATTCCTGACAACAACAGTACCCGCCTCAATTTGTTCTGTGCTGCTGGTAATCAAGCTCTTGATTTCTCTGGCGGCATCGGCGCTACGCGCCGCCAATGCGCGTACCTCGGTTGCAACAACAGCAAAACCACGTCCTTGCTCACCAGCGCGTGCCGCTTCAACAGCCGCATTCAGCGCCAGAATATTCGTCTGGAATGCAATACCATCAATCACACTGATAATGTCACTGATTTTTTTGGATGAATCCTGAATATTTTCCATCGTCTGTACGACATCCTGCATGACCTGCCCGCCACGGGTTGCCGTTGCCGCGTTATCAATCGAAATCTGGGATGCCTGACGTACCGACTCCGCCGTCATCTGCACTGTCGATGTGGTCTGTTCCAGCGCCGCTGACGATTGCTCCAGAGCCGATGCAGCAGATTCTGTACGTGCAGATAAATCATGCGTCCCCTGGGCAATCTCAATACTGGAGCGGACTACATGATCGCTGGCCACCTGTACTTGCTGTACGGTATCGATCAAAGAGCGCTGCATATTGGCGACTTCCTTGAGCATGCCAGCCATTTCGTCTTTACCTTTAGGGCGAATATCCGCACGCAGATCACCCATCGCAATATTAATCAGTTGGCGTCGCAGTTGCTTGAACCCGCCTATCATCGAACGATAAAAACCAATGAACAGATAGCTAGCTAATACCAGACCTAATACAGAAATTGCCAGCGTAATCCACAAACCTTTACGTAAATCATTTTGTCTGTCTGCCAGCATGGAATCAAGTACCTGCAGGTTCTTACTGACTTGTGCAAACTGTAACTGCAAGGTTTGGTTTGCTGCGGCAATGTAGGCGGCACGATCACCTGTAGCCTCTGTCTGACCAACCGGAAACGTTTTTCGTACTAAGCCGACAAAGTCCGTTGTCGCATCCACAGCCGAGGTGGTCATAGATGAAAAATAAGCGGGTGCAGCCTTATGAACCTTGCCTAAATCATCCGCTGCCAGTTTTTTTTCATGGTCGATTACTGCCAATCTTTCCTGAATCTGCCTTGAGACATCGAACGCAACCTGTCCTGCTTTCAGTGCGCCGCCACCAAGGCCACGGAGTTCCGCAGTACTTTGGATAATTTCCGGAGCGCGCATCAGCACCGCGCTCATCAGATAATAGGAAGGAAGCTCAGGATCAAGCGCAAGACCCGAACCATCTGTCACTTTTTCCAGCAAACTCACCAGCGACCGTGATAATGCGACCATAGTCCTGCCAACATCCTCCGGCGTTGCCTGTGCGGTCTGCGCCTCTTTCAGGAGAGTACGCGCATTGCCGATGGCTTCCTTCGTACCAAGAAGATCGCTATATTCCTGATCCACCGCTTCTACTTTTTTAAACGCATCCTCAAAGGCGGCACGCGTTTCCGCGACTTGAGTATTACCTTCACCAAACGCTGCAATCCTTGCGTGATAACGCCAGGTTCCCGCCATATCAAGCGCTGGATAGACGGTCATCGCGTAGCGAATACCTGCGCGCTCCTTGTTTGCAAAGTCCAGATTATCACTGACAGAATGCAAATACGCAGCAAGCAACCAAACCAACGGCAGCAGAAATGCTGTCGAAATCAGTAACAATTTTGAGGGGAATCTCAATTGACGCATAATGTTGGCGCCAAGATTCCATATCCTGAAATTCATGATGACATTAAGAATTTTTTTCATATGGTGCTGGTCCAGTTAAAAAGTTGCTTTCCATCATAAGCGAAGAAATTCAAATATTTATTATCAGAACAGCACATTTTAAAAAATTTAATTTGTTTTAACGCCAATCAATATCATGAATTACTTAACAATAGAACTGACTGAAATTTGCCCGGGTAAGACATGCCGAGGAAAATCATACGTGTTTGTTAGTGGCGTTAACCCGGCTTTAACTCGGCGTTAACACGGCGTTGACTTGGATTCTACTGTGGGCTAATACAACAAAAATTGAGACAAAGCTGGAACGGTGTTGTGCCAATCCTGATATCAATATTGCTTGCTGATGACATGAAAGAAGCAGCAAAGGTAAAAAAAAGGTCCCCGAATCAATCGGCGACCTTTTAAATAAAAAACAATATATTGCTTAACGTGGCGCTATAGCGCCACATCGTATTTAATTAGTAATTTAATTAGAACTCATTTCATAAATAGGGTCTGTTAACTTTTTTCGGATTATGTTAACTTTGGAGCATGACACGAAGAGAAGAATTAACCGAAGATCAATGGAGCATATTGTCTCCCTTAATTCCAGAATCGA